>NZ_AJZR01000007.1:0-29328 GCF_000271925.1 Capnocytophaga sp. oral taxon 412 str. F0487
ATTCGTCATTCCTTCGTCATTTGTTCGTTCATTGTTCGTTCATTGTTCGTCTTTTGTTCGTCTTTTGTTCGTCTTTTGTTCGTCTTTTGTTCGTCTTTTGTTCGTCTTTCCCTCATCTGCTCGTGTGGCTCGCACCGTCTTTTGTTCGTCATTCGTTCGTTCGTCTTTTTCCTATCTGCCTATGCGTCTCGCTCTATCTGCCTGTCGTGCTACGACCTCGCACCGTCTAAGAGATAAGTAAAAAATAAGATGAATTATAGTTATACTTCGTGTTCGCCTTTGATGTCTCTGTGCTCGTAATCGGCAATCATCAGTTTTTCGTAATCAGTCTTAGTACCTTTACCGAAACGTCTGCCAATATTGTCAAAAATAAGGTATACCAAAGGCACTACAATAAGTGTTAAGAACAATGAGGAAATAAGTCCACCTATAATTACAATCGCCAAACCATTGTTCACTTCGGCACCTGCTCCATTGGCAATAGCAAGCGGAATCATACCTGCTACCATTGCGATAGTCGTCATCAAGATAGGGCGTAAACGCGCGTGGTTTGCTTGTATTAATGCAGTTACAGTATCTTCCCCTTCTTGCTTGCGGTGGTTGGCAAAGTCTACTAACATAATCGCGTTCTTAGCAACCAACCCAATAAGCATAATGATACCTAAAAGAGTAAAGATATTGAGTGACATATTGGCTAATGCCAAAGCTACTAAAGCTCCAATGAACGAAAGCGGTATAGAGAACAATACCACAAAAGGTCGTGAAAAACTGTCGTATAATACTACCATTACCATATAAACTAGGAGAATAGCAGCAAATAGCGATATGAACAAGGTGCCAAATCCTTCGTCTTGCATCTCTTGGTCACCTGTAAACACGAAGTGTACGTTAGCAGGTTTTTCTAATTGGTCTATTTTAGTTTTCCATTCTGAAACTATAGTACCTGTAGGACGACCTACCGATTGAGCTTGTACTGTTACCGAAGGAGATTTGTCATAACGTTCCAGCTGTGTAGGTCCTGAAGCGTAGGCTATAGTCGCAAATTGTGATAGTTTTACTTGTTGTCCTGCCGAGTTGATAAACATCATATTTTCTATATCGTCTATAGACTGACGGCTACCTTCTTCAAACACTATATTAATATTGTATTCTGAATCTCCTGTGCGGAACTTACTGTCGTCATTACCATTAAAAGCGGTTCGCATCGTTCCCCCTACAGTAGCAATATTAAGTCCTAACATTGCCATCTTATCGCGGTCTATCTGCACATTTATTTCGGGATTACCAGATTCTGAGGAAAGCTTAATTTCAGTAGCACCTTCAACAGTTTTAAGAAGCTCAGCTGTTTTTTCAGCGTACTGTTGGGCTACTTCCACATTGTCAGAAGTAACAACCAAAGCAATTGGTGCTTGTTCAGCTCCCATCATCCCTACTGGTACCGTCTTCACTTTGGCATCTACCAAATACTGACTTAGTTCACGTTTCAGCTTTGCTGCAATTACGTTAGTCGATTCATTACGCTCTTTTTTATCAATAATAGTAAGCTGTATTTCCGATTTGTAAGGGGTTGCTTGTGAAGCTCCCATACCACTGGTAGACTGCCCTACAGTAGTAATCATACTCTCTACCAAAGGTTTATTAGTACCCTCTACTTTTAGGTTACGAAGGTAGTTTTCAGCTTTTTGGGTCATAAAGTTAGTCTGCTCTAAGGAAGCATCTTTATTCAATTCAAACTGTACTAAAAACTTTCCTCTATCCATATTAGGCATAAACTCAGATCCGATAAATCCAGTAGGAATCAATGAACAAGAACCTACAAAAAGGAAAAATACCAAAATAATAGTTTTCCATTTATTGGCAAATACCCATACCAATAAGTCAGAGAAGAACTGTGTAAAGCGTTTGAGGTATCCTTCAAAGCCTATGGTTAGTTTTCCTAAAAATGAATTGGGATTTGCGTGTTCTAATTTCCCAAACCGAGAGTACAACCAAGGAACTACTGTAAAAGACATCAATAATGAAAGCATTGTAGCAATAGCTACGGTCAAACAGAACTCACGTAATACTTTTACCACAATAGCATTACCTAATGAAATAGGGACGAATACTACCACAATTACTAAGGTAATTGCCATTACCGTAAGCACAATTTCCTTAGAGCCATCAAAAGCAGCTCGTACTTTGTTCTTACCCATCTCCATATGCCGGTGAATGTTTTCTAATACTACAATAGCATCGTCCACCAAGATACCTACCACCATCGAAAGAGCTACCAAGCTCATCAAGTTCAGTGTAAATCCAAAGAAATACATACCTATAAAAGTAGCAATGAGAGAAGTAGGTATAGATACCATTACAATAATAGCATTACGCAGACTGTGAAGGAAGAAGAACATCACTACTGCTACCAATACAATTGCCAATATCAAATCGGACATTACAGAGTTGGCTGCTTCTAAGGTAAACTCACTGGTATCTTCTGCCAATAACATTTTTACACCTTCATTTTTATAAGTCTGCTCTACTTGCGCCATCTTCTTGCGTACCAACTCACTCACCGATACAGCATTAGCATCGGTTTGTTTCAATACTTGTAGCAAGAGAGTATTTTCTTGGTCTATACGCGCTATTTTGGTAGCTTCTTCTTCGGTGTCTTGCACATCAGCTACATCCGAAAGTCGTATCTCTACTCCATTCTGTGAAGTAAGTATAAGGTTGCGCAACTGTTCTACATCTTGTAATTTACCAAGCAAACGTATAGAAGTGCTATTCTCACGAGTTTTAATTTTACCCGCAGGAATTTCCATATTCGAAGCCGCGATTAGCTGTTGTACTTGAGCTATAGAAAGACCATAACCTTCTAACTTCTTAGCATCAATGCTCACGCGTATTTCGCGTTTGCGACCACCTATTATATTTACTTGTGCTACTCCTGGAACACGTGATAACTCCGGCTGTATTTTTTTATCTACCAAGTCGTACAATTCTTGTGCCGATAGGTTAGAGGTAACCCCTATGGACACAATAGGTAAATCGGAAAGAGAGAATTTACTCAATGATGGTTCTTTAGCATCATCGGGCAAATCAGCTCTTATTGCATTAATTTTGCGCTGTGCCTCATTAAGGGTGTTATCTACATTCGCATCGTTAGTAAGTTGTACTACAACCACTGAAAGACTTTCATACGAATATGATTGTATCTTTTTGATATTTTCCAAAGCCGAAACGGCATCCTCAATTTTCTTTGTCACGGTGCTCTCAATCTCCGAAGGAGAGGCTCCTGCATACACAGTAGAGATAGTAACTACATTCACTTCAAACTTAGGAATGAGCTCGTAGTTCAATAACTTATACGAATAGAAGCCACCAAGTAGCAACAACAAGAGCATCACAATAAGCACACTGGGACGCTTAATAGAAAGTTTAATTAAATCCATCTGTTTGTTTGTTCTAAATCGGGGGCAAAGGTACGATAAAAAACTTAATAAACAAAAAAAGTTTCCATATTTCAGGAAACTTTTATTATAAGTAAGTATTTAAATAATTTATGAGACTTACTGTTTTGGAGGATATTTTTCTAATATTTTATTTACGAAATTATTGATAGCTTCTTCTTTCCGCTCCGTTGTTTGAGGTAGGTTACCTACACCTTTACCTTGCCAAATAAGTTCACGTTTACGAGCGTCTATAATTTCAATATAAAGAGAACCTTCTGTACTTCGAGCTACATTATAGGTTGCTCCTCCCCAAAAAGGTCCCCAGCCCATTCCCCAGCCCCAATAGTATGGAGAATTGTTATATACATCTACATTTTCTTGTTCACGTGTAAAGATATTTACTAAAACGTCTGGTTTTTCAGAAAGTGTCATCCCTTTAGACGTTAAATTACGCTCAATAGCTCGTAGAATACGTTTCTTATCTAAATCTGAGATAGGAACTTTATCAATACCTTCTTTAAAGAAAGCAAATGATTTGTATGCAGAAAAATCGGCCTGTTGGTCATAATCTGTAGCTACATATACACTAGCACAAGAACTAAGAACAACAGCCATAATTAGGAGTATAAAAACAGTTGTTTTTTTCATATCATAAGTTATTTAAAAGGTTTTGAAATCTTGTTTTATAAACACAAAATCTATACCGTTTTATATTTTTCTATCCATTAATTGTAGGGCAAAAGTTTTGAGATATTCTCGTTTATCATCACCTATAGTTATTTTCTCTAATGTCATAAGAGCTTTTTGAGTATAACTTTCTATCAGCTGGCGAACAGCTTTGTCTGCATTTGTTATCTGAAAAATCTCTCTTACTCTTGCTATTTTATTATCAACTTCATTTAAAGCATATGCTCTTAATAATTCTTCACGTTGTTTTTCATTGCTTAGTGCTAAAGATTTTAAATAGAGTATAGTTTTCTTATTCTCTATAATATCACCTCCTATTTTTTTACCAAATGAAGCATCTCCAAAAGTATCCAAATAATCATCTTGTAACTGAAAAGCTATTCCTAAATTTAAACCGAAATTGTACATATTTATTTGGTTTTCCTTAGTGGTTTCAGAGATAATACTACCCATTTGTAAGGCAGCTCCTATAAGAACTGAAGTTTTGTATGAAATCATTTGCATATATGTCTCAATACTTACCTCTTGTAGCTTTTCAAAATCCATATCCATTTGCTGTCCTTCACATACTTTAAGGGCTGTTTCACTTAATGTTTTTACTAATTCTTGAAATATTTCTGAAGGATAATCCTCTAATAATTTATAGGCAATGATAAGCATAGCATCTCCTGAAAGTATACCTACATTTGTATCCCATTTTTGATGTACAGTAGGTTTGCCACGCCTTAGAGAAGCATTATCCATAATATCGTCGTGGATAAGTGAAAAGTTGTGAAAAACCTCTATGGCAGTAGCTGCATTAAGTCCTTTGTGATAGTCTTTACCAAAAATATCGGTTGCAATAAGGGTAAGTATAGGGCGAATACGCTTTCCCCCTAAGTTAAGAATGTACTGAATGGGTTCATAGAGGTGAATAGGCTCTTTGGGAGTAAAAATTTTTTCTATATGCTGTAAAAAAGCTGTTTTATACTCTTCAATGGGAAGCATAATAATTTATTATTAGTTTAGAAAGTTAATACTTGTCTGTTTTTTATCCTTTTCTTAAAAGCTCTATTGCGTGATTACGAGCTGATTCACCACTATTTTTTCCTTCAAGCATTTCTGAGAGTTCTGAAATGCGTTCTTGTTCGGTGAGCATTTTAAGATGGGTAGTTGTCTTACCTGTTATATCTTCTTTAAATACTTTAAAATGATAAGCACCTTTAGCAGCTATTTGCGGTAAATGGGTAATAGCAAAAACCTGTCTGTTTTTGCTCATTTGTTTCATTATATCACCCATTTTTTGAGAGATTTCCCCTGATACTCCTGTGTCAATTTCGTCGAACATAATAGTAGGGAGCGCTGTATGTGCTGCCATTATAGCTTTTACAGCTAACATTATACGCGACAGTTCTCCTCCTGAAGCTACTTTCTTTAATGGTCCAAAATCTCCTCCTTTATTGGCAGAAAATAAAAATGAGAGCTCATCATTTCCGTTGTTAAAGAAATGTGAGGTAGATGTTAGCTTGATATCAAAACGCCCATTTGGCATTCCTAATTCGTGCATAAAGCTCTCTAATTGTTTAGTGAGAGTAGGAACTACTTTTTCACGAGTTTTGTGTAACTCAGTTGCTTTTTTAGAAGTTTCTGCTTGATGTTTTGCAACTAACTCTTGTTGTTCTTTAAGGTCGAAATCTGCGCTTTCAGTTTTAGAAACAGCCTTCTCTAAACGTTCTTGAATACTCATCAACTCTTCAACGGTTGTTACTTTGTGCTTTTGTTGAAGTGAGTAGATTTTATTGAGTTGCTTAGATATTTCCTCTAAATTTTCTGGGTCTGTTTCTATGTTTTCATCAATGTCTGCTACATCTCTACTCAAATCTTCTAAATCTAAGAAAGCTGAGTCAATGCGTTCATATAATTCGCGGTATTGCTGTTTGTATTCTGTAAGATTTGAAAAAGAGCGACGCAGTTCACGCAAATTATTCAAAATACCTATGTTCTCATCGTTGAGTAAATATAAACTTTCAGTTACACTTTCTTTTATCTCTTCAATGTTAGAGGCTTCTTCATAGCTTTCTTCCAATTCCTCCAAAATGTCTTCTCCTAAAGTAACCGATTTCAGTTCTTTGAGTTGGTGCAGATTGTAATCGTATTCTTTATTAGCTGTCTGTTGGAAATCTATGAGCTCTTGTAGTTTTTTTTGTTCGTTTTTAAGTAGTGCTAAAAGGCGTTGGTATTCCTCTAATAAAGATTTATTTTCAGCCATTGCATCTATAATTTCAAACTGAAAAGCTGTGTCACTTAAAGAAAGAGTTTGGTGCTGAGAATGAATATCTACGAGTACTTCACCTAAACGTGAAAGCACGTCTAATGTTACAGGAGAATCATTCACGAAAGCTCGAGATTTTCCCGAAGGAAGAATTTCACGACGTATAATAGTTTGAGTGTCATAATCTATTTCCAGCTCATTGAAGAGAGATTGAAATTCATAATTTTGCAAAGAAAATTCGGCTTCAATTACACATTTTTCATCTTTATTCCTCAAAGCAGACATATCGGCACGTTTCCCCAATACTAAGGAAAGAGCGTCAAGCATTATAGATTTTCCTGAACCTGTTTCGCCTGTGATAATAATAAAGCCTTTAGGAAAGTCAACTTTTAGGTCATCAATTAATGCATAATTTTTTATAGATAGAGTGTTGAGCATATTCCTTATTTTATTTCATTCCACTTAGTTACTTGGGTGGGAGCTAATTTCATTAAGGCTTCTTTTAGCATTTTGGTATTAAAAATCATTCCACCTGAGTAGATAGAGGCAATTTCATCAGTTTTTGCATTAAAAAACAATATCATTGCATAGGAGCTCAACCGTAGGCTTGGTATTTTTTCAAGTAAAATAATAGCATTTTGGATAGCTTCTTTTCCGCCTTTCTCATCGGTGCTCATTATATCTAAACCCAAACGATGGTATTGGTATAAAGCTTTGTGATAATCAGTGTAATTTTCTGAAATGAGCTCATTTATTAACAAGAATCGGTTGTTTTTACCATTATCAGCCCAACCTGTATAACTACTGTTTTGTGCTATATTAGCAATTTGTTGTGCCTTTAAGAAATAAGGTCTCCCTGCATTTTCAGCAAACGTATCAGCATCGAACCCTAATAGCAAATAGGCATAGTAAGCTATTACCGACGTGAGGTTCGACTCAAAGGCATTTTCATTGAAGGTAAGAGGGGCAAACTCTTGATAGTCAAAAGCTACTTCTTTATCTTGCAAGTTAAATACAGGAGATTGATAAGCTGAATTGTATACAGGACGAGAAGATTGCACCAAAAGACTTGCTTCATAGTGCGAATTTTCAAACTTATTAATCACCAGAGTAAAACTACAACGGATACGTTCGTTTTCGCGCACTTTCAAATCTGTCCAACGGATTTGATTGATAAATTCTTGCAAAGATTTTTCTAAGGTCTTAAAGACTGAGCGATTACTTAAATTTACCTGTTGTGTATTGACCGTTACCACGGCATTCAACTCTTGTGAGAAAGAAAATGAGCTGGCAATTAGGGCTAAAAAGAGTGTTATTTTTCTCATAATGATATGTGTCATATAATTATTTCCTATCTTCCCATTCTAATTAATACGGTATCTCTTCCGTAATTTCAAGACCGTAGCCCGACATTCCTACGTAATTAGACGCATTTTTAGAGTTGGTAAGCAATCGAAGTTTCCTAATACCTAAATCGTTGAGTATTTGAGCTCCCATCCCAATATCTTTGGTATCTTTACCTACTTGAGGAAGAGGGTGCCCTGTTTGGTGTTCTTTGATTTCGGTAATGTGCTGTAACAACGTTTTCGAATAACCTTCTTTATTAATTACTATCACAGCTCCTTTGCCTTCCTCATTAATTTTTCTGAAAATGCGTTCAAGAGGGTTGTCCTTATCTCCTGCTATAACTTCCAGAATATCATTGCTGATAAACGATGAATGAACGCGCGTAAGCACAGGTTCATCTGCTTTCCAAGTGCCTTGTGTAAAGGCTAAGTGTATTTGCTTGTTAGTAGTTTGTTCATAAGCGCGCAAGCGGAATTCTCCATAAGGGGTTTGCAACAAGAAATCTTCTTTCTTTATTACAAGTGTATCTTTGCGCATACGATAAGCAATAAGGTCTTCAATAGAAATGATTTTAAGGTCGAATTTCTTAGCTATTTCCACCAACTGAGGTAATCGTGCCATCGTACCATCTTCATTTAAGATTTCTACTAAAATACCCGCAGGTTTTAGTCCCGCAATACGAGTGAGGTCAATAGTTGCTTCTGTGTGTCCTGTACGGCGAAGCACTCCGCCTTCTTTAGCGCGTAAAGGGAATATATGTCCAGGACGCCCCAAGTCGAAAGGAGTGGTCTTTGGGTCTACCAATGCTTGAATAGTTTTAGCTCGGTCGAAAGCTGAAATACCGGTAGTACAACCCTGACCTTTTAAATCTACTGAAACAGTAAACTGAGTTTCGTGTAGTACGGTGTTATTTTGCACCATCATCGGAAGGTCAAGCTCAGCACAGCGTTTTTCAGTAAGAGGAGCACAGACTAACCCGCGACCGTTGGTAATCATAAAATTAATCATCTCAGGAGTTACCTTTTCAGCAGCAGCAATAAAATCGCCTTCATTTTCGCGGTTTTCATCATCTACTACAATAACGACTTTTCCTTTTTTTATGTCTTCAACAGCTTCTTCAATGCTGTTTAGTTTAATATTGTTCATCTTTATCAATTGATTTTATACAAAATGAACACGAGTGTATCACTCGTGTTAAAATTATAAATAGTTATTAATCTTCGTTCAACTTAAAAATTAACTGTAATACGAGCGATTTTGGCACTTTCCTCAATATCTCCTTCTGAGATATTATCGGTAAGGTCAAAAGCTGTTTTAAGAGCCGATTTATCAAAAGTAAAGTAGTAATTCTTTCCTTTTGGAGTAACCATTACGCTACTGATAGAGGGCTCAATTTCTAAATCGGGATATTTTTTCTTTACGTCTTTAAAAGTACTCTGTAACGAAATCCCTTTTTCGGTAGCGTATTTATCGCACAATATCAATACACTTTCCACTATTTTATCCCCCTTATCATTGGTAGTGGGAGTAATTTCAAGAAGCTCTTTACCTTCTTTGTCTAAAATAGTAATGCGTTCAGCACTTGCATAACGCAACTCTCCTTCCATAGTCGAGTTTACTATGGAGTCCTTAGCAAAGATAGAATCTAACTTTTGTATGGGAGTGTCTTTTTGGAGGACTCCTACACTGTTATTAGTGATGAGGAACTCATTCTTTTTATTGTTACACGCCACAATAGTTAAAAGAACAGTAATGATGATAAAGTATTTTTTCATTATTTCTTGATGATTTTATTTAATATTCCTAAAACTCCTCTTACGAACGACGCACTTGTAACCATTTTTATCAAAGGATTAGTACCCGAACGCTTAGTAGTAGTTTTTTGTGTAGTGGGCTTAGGAGCAGAAGCTTTTTCGGCTTCCTTAGCTTCTTTTTGCTTCTCTTCCTCTTTCCGCACGTCCTCTATTTTCTTATTTAAGATTTCATAAGCGCTTTCACGGTCGATAACTTCGTTGTATTTGCGCACTAACTCCGAACGCCCTACCAACGCTTCAATTTCACTATCACTAAGGATATCCATTCTACTCATCGGTGCGCGCATCATTGTGTCTACCAATGGAGTAGGTATTCCTTTTTCGTTCAGTACTGTTACCAGTGCTTCTCCTGTTCCTAAGGAAGTAAGCGTATCGGTAGTGTCGTAAAATTCTGATGAAGGATAGTTCTCTGCAATTAGCTTAATGGCTTTACGGTCTTTAGCGGTGAAAGCACGCAGAGCGTGTTGTACCTTCATACCCAGCTGAGAGAGTATCGCATCGGGGATATCGGTAGGGTTTTGAGTACAGAAAATAAGTCCCACACCTTTTGAACGTATGAGCTTTACAATGTTCTCTAATTGGTTGAGAAGCGTTTTGGAAGCCTCATTGAAAATAAGGTGCGCTTCGTCGATAAAGATAACCAACTTAGGTTTCGACATATCGCCTTCTTCGGGGAAAGTAGTGTAAATTTCAGCCAAAAGACTCAACATAAAGGTCGAGAACATCTTAGGGCGGTCTTGAATGTCCGTAAGGCGAATGATGTTTACATAACCTTCGCCCTGTGCATTGGTTCTCATTAAGTCAGCTGGTTCAAAACTGCGCTCGCCGAAGAAAAGCTCAGCACCTTGATGCTCTAATTCCACAATTTTACGCAAGATAGCACTTGTTGAGGACTTAGAAACCGCTCCGTACTCTTTTTCGAAGTCGGTCTTTCCTTCATCAGTGGCATATTGAAGTATCTTCTTTAAATCTTTTAGGTCTAACAAGGGTAGTGCGTGGTCATCGCAGTATTTGAAAACCACTGCCAAAACGCCTTCTTGTACATCGCTTAGGTCTAAGATGCGTGAAAGTAACACAGAGCCAAATTCTGATACAGTAGCACGCATACGCACACCCTTTTGCTCCGAAATGGTCAGTAGTTCGGTGGGGAATGCCTGTGGTTGAAAGTCTAAGCCTATCTTACCTAAACGTTCTAAGATAAAAGGCTTTACTTCACCAGATTCAGCAATACCACTGAGGTCGCCTTTCAAGTCCATTAACAATATAGGAACACCTTTTTTAGAAAGGTTTTCGGCGATAACTTGCAGAGTTTTAGTTTTACCTGTACCCGTAGCTCCTGCGATAAGCCCGTGGCGGTTAAGTGTTTTTAAAGGTAAATTTACCAATACGTTTTCAATAGGTTGCCCTTCGTAGATAGCCCCTCCTAAGGTAATGTAATCACCTTTAAACGAGTATCCAGCGAGCATTGTTTCTTTAAAAGAATCTATTTTAGCCATTTGTTATTAGTTTTAAGCTGTTAGTAGTGTTTTACTTATTCGATAGGTAGTTGGTATTTTCAAGGCACAAAGGTAGAAAAAAAAGTTGAAAACCCAAAATTTATTAGGTAACAAATTTATTTTTAGTGTAATAAAAGGGTTTGTTAATAACCTTATGAGACTTACAGACTAAGAGCAAACAACGGTCTTTCCTTTCGTTTTACGTCGCTTTATTTCCCTCAAAACTACGGTTTTTCATTAACTCTTAACTCCTCATTTTTAATCATTTACATAGCTATTCTATACCAATCGTCCAAGATTCGTATAAGCTTCCTATAAGCTTCCTATAAGCTAAACATACCCTCCTAATAATCTTTTTTCACCAAAATCTCCTTCAATCATCTTCCGAACCTCTCCGTTATCTTCCGTTTCTTCGTGACCCTACTACTAAGCCATCAATCTCCATTTGCTAATTTACTAATTTTTCACATTTGCTAATTCATTTTTTTTACATACCTTTGCACTTGTAAGTAGACCGTAAGTTATGCAAATACCTAACACTTTTAACCTTAAAGTTCAAGCTGAAAAATATATTCCTATCCATAGCGAGAAGGAACTCATCAGTGCGTTACAAGAGTATCACAATCCATTTGTTTTAGGGGGAGGAAGCAATATGCTTCTCACTAAAAATATTACGCAACCTGTGTTTCACATTTTGCTTAAAGGCATTAGCACTGTAAAAGAAACTGATGAATACATATGGCTTAAAGCACAAGCAGGAGAGAATTGGCACCAATTTGTGCGTTATACTTTACAACAGGGCTATGGCGGACTTGAAAATCTTTCACTGATCTACGGCAATGTAGGTACTACTCCTGTACAGAATATAGGGGCTTATGGGGTGGAAATAAAAGATGTGATGGAGAGTTGTGAGACTATTGAGGTTCATACACTGCAAAAACGCATATTTACAAATGCAGAATGTGCTTTTGCTTATCGAGAATCTATTTTTAAGGGGAAAGAGAAGGGCAATTATATCATTACTTCGGTTACTTTTAAACTTACTAAAAAGAACCACCAATTACACACGCAATACGGAGCTATTCAGCAAGTCCTTTCAGAGCGAGGAATTACCAAACCTACCCCCAAAGAGTTGTCCGATGCGATTATTACCATTCGCGAAAGTAAATTGCCTAACCCTAATGTTTTGGGTAATTGTGGCAGTTTCTTTAAAAATCCAATTATTCTAAAAACTGATTACGAAAAACTACAACAGCAATATCCTGGAATTCCTTGTTATCCAGTGAATGAAACCGAAGTGAAAGTACCAGCAGGTTGGCTTATAGACCGCTCAGGACTCAAAGGTTATCGGAAAGGAGATGCAGGAGTGCACAAGCATCAAGCATTGGTATTGGTGAATTATGGTGAAGCTACGGGTGAGGAAATTTTAGCGGTAGCTAATTATGTAAAAGCTCAAGTACAAGAAAAGTTTGGTATTGCCTTGGAGTTTGAAGTGAATATATTTTAATGGATATACTCTATTTACATACAACTCAATCCAACTCTTGATTCGCATTATTTCAATATCTTTATCTAAAAAAATAATTATTGATGAAAAAAGAATATCATAAAGAAAAATTACAAACTATTGTACTTTCTAATAAGGGAGGTATGGAAGTAACCGTACTTAATTTTGGTGGTGTGATTAGCTCTATTAAAGTGCCTGTAAAGGGGAAAAAAGTAGAGTGTGTATTGGGATTCGACACGTTTGAAGAGTACGTAAGTGAGGCTTACCGCAAAGAGTATCCGTATCTTGGTGCGATTATAGGGCGTAATGCAGGGCGTATAAAGTACGGAAAAGTTATTATCGATGGCAAGGAAATACAATTGAACTGCAATTTGGGAGAAAATCAAATACACGGAGGCTCAGTAGGCTTTGATAGTGTCTTTTGGGACGTAGTGGCAGTAAATAGGGGAGAAGATAATTCTTCAGTAACCTTACAATATGTTTCTAAAGATGGTGAAGAGGGTTACCCAGGTGAGGTAACGGTGCGTGTAACCTATACGCTTACTTCCGATAACCGTTTGCGCATTGATTATCACGGCACCACCGATGCACCTACTATTTTAAATCTCACTCAGCATACGTATTTTAACCTCAATGAAAGCAATACCGATGTGCTTAACAATACCTTACAAATAAAAGCCGATAAGTACGTACCGCTAGAAGAAGGATTCTTTACCCCTACAGGTGAACGCCCTCCTGTGGCTGGCACACGTTTGGATTACCGAAAAGGGCAAAAGGTATATGCTCATACTGATAATTCGTTTGTACGTGAGATTGCCCCTGAGGAAGTAATGGCTACACTTACTAACGGAGAAGGTTCATTGGCAATGGAAGTGCGTACCAATCACCCTGTGTTACATATCTATGCAGGATATTATTTACCTGAGTTGCAACCACCTCATCGCAAAACTGTAGGGCAAAACAGAGGGATTTGTTTTGAAGCACAAGGTTATGCCGATGCTACTAAACATCCACAGTTCGATAATGTAGTGTTAAGACCTAAAGAAGAATACAATTTCTTTACTGAATTTAAGTTTATACACCTTTCGTAGAAGGAATATAAGATAGATAGAAGCATAAAAAAAAGAGTCTGATATACAGACTCTTTTTTATGCTATCACCATTTAAAATCTAGCTTTTTTGTTCTTTATTGAAGTACACCAAATAGTAATACATTTGTTTTTCTTCGTCCCAACCTTTCTCAATAAACTTATCAGCTGATTCTGGATTGATAAAGTCCATACGTATTTGGATATTAGTGTCTAAATCAATCACATTTTTAATTTTTTTGCGCACATCCGATACAGCCTTATTAACAATCGGAAAGGTTGATACATCTTCTATTTGGTACTTAGGTCCTTTCTCTACTTTGTAGTGCTTAAACTCTGGTATCAATTCAGGATTTTCAAACACTTCATTCATAAACGAGGTTTCTTCAAAATCATCATTCTTAGCGAAGTAATTAATCGCACGGTTCATAAACAAAACCTCTTCTTTTTTATCTTCAGCAGGCAAGATTACATCTTTGGCAAAGTCTTGGCTGAATTTTAAGTACTTTTTAGTATAGAAATTATCGTCTATTAACGCATCGACATTTAGAAAGTTCTCCAACCAATACTTAGTATCGTAACGATTGCTATCGATGGAAAGTATTTTGTATCCGTCCTCTTTATTCACATTAAAGATAATACAACCTTTATCCAATCGGTGAATGTTCACTCCCTCTTGAATAATCATCTCCAACTGGTTAGCCTGTTCCTCAAACTGCAAAAAGCTGTTCCTCATCTCCGATTTGAAGATACCTACTGCTTTTACCTTTTCATTATCTAAATAACTATCGTGAAGAAGCGCTACATACACCTCTCCGCTTTTGATATGTGGGTGATTAGACTGATTGTACAAGTGTTGCGCAATCTTCTTAGATTGCTCGTGAATAGAGCTCTCGTTCTCAAAAATAGGAGTTACCAGCTGGTAAAGTTCATTGAACTCAACATCGGTATCGTGTACTAAGTGAAAGTAGTTTTCTTCTTTTTCACGGAAAGGTTTAAAGAAGTATTCTTTCAGTAACCCTATAATCTCATCGTTTAGTGCATAAGGTTTTTCTGAAAGGAATAGAGGTTCTCCTTTGCTTAGATTACCTACCCTGTGAATAGAAAGTGTTTCAATGTTTGTTGTATATAAATTTAGCATAGTTACTTGTTATCTGTTACTATTACGTAATTAGTAGTATTCTTCTTCACTGAAACTTCCATAATCGTCTTCGTCGAGGTCAAAATCGTTAAATTCATCTTCAAACTCATCAAAATCATCAGCTACAAATGATTTTTCGGGAGCTTCAGCAGGAATAGAACCGTGAGCGTATATCAAAGCAGGATAAGAGGCGCCTGTTTCTTCTTCATCAATCTCTACTAATTCTACGAAGAATGTCCACATCGACATAAAGTCGTATACGTACAACAGTTTAGGCTCTTCTTCACTTACTACCGATTCGATGGTTGTCTCTTCCATCAAGCGCATTTCTCCGCTTTCTGATACATCAAAAAGGGTGATTTCCTCTCCCTGATTCCAATCCTCATCGGTAAGATAGAAAGAAGCCATTTCGTCACCAGCAAAGCCAAATGATTGGTTGATTACATTGTGTAAATCTTCCAAAGTAGCTTCTCCTTGAATGATAATATCTCTAAAAACGTCTTCTTTAACGTCGAGTATCACTCTGAATTTGTATACCATTTTTAGTTTTTAGTTATTTTAGTTGTTAGTAAAAAACTTTGTCAAAGGTCGTAGCACGACAGGCTGTTAGAGACTTTGACAAAGTTTGTATATTCTTATTTTCTATACTTATTTAGCTATATCTGTAATTTCAATATCGAAAATAAGGTCGCTATTAGGTGGAATCACATCGCCAGCACCTCTTTCGCCATATCCTAAAGCAGCAGGAATAAATACGCGTATTTTATCACCTACTTTCATTGTAAGCAAAGCATCTCTGAAGCCTGGTATAAGTTGTGCAGAAGTGTTGTAAGGCATAGGGAAGGCTTGGTATCCTCCTTGTTGTTCACGTAATGAGTTGTATTTACCATAAGCCTCTTCAATTTCTTTTACGTTAGAATCGAAAAGGGTTCCGTTTTTCAAATAACCTGCGTAGTTTACCATTACTTGATGTGTGTGATTAGGTTGTTTGCCTTTGCCATCAATTAACTTAAAGATTTTTACTCCTGAAGGAAGTGCTTTAGCTTGTGGTTCCTGTACTTTTACTTCTTCTAAGAACTTAGCTGCAGCGGCTTTCGTCTTAGCCTCTCTTTCTCGTTCTCTCTTGTTAATTTCTTTGAAGTAATCTTCAAAAACTTTTACAGCATTGAAACTTTTAGCATCTTTACCATTGGCAATAATAGTAATCTTATTGATTTTGATATCCTTTTCAGGCTTGTCATTCATTACTGTTTTAGTATTAGCAATAGCATCTATTACTTCTAAACCTTTCACCGTTTCGCCGAATACTGTGTGGCGACCATCTAAATGAGGAGTAGGCACTTGGGTAATAAAAAACTGACTGCCATTGGTAGCTGGTCCTGCGTTTGCCATTGACAAGATTCCTTTTTTATCGTGTTTTAAAGTGGGCACTATCTCATCTTCAAATCGATAACCGGGTTCTCCCATTCCAGTGCCGGTAGGGTCACCTCCTTGTATCATAAAATCCTTGATTACTCGGTGGAAAATTGTTCCGTTGTAAAATGGTTTACCTTTGTATTCAGCTTTTACAAAAGTGTTTTTACCTTCTGCCAAAGTAACAAAGTTGGCTACTGTTACAGGAGTTTCTTTGTAGTTTAGTTTTACAATAATATTTCCTTGAGTAGTTTCAATATCCGCAAATAAGCCATCGCCTAAATCTTTATAGGCTTTCTTTTGCGAATTGCAACTGAAAAATACAAACATTGCAGAAAGCAATGCGATAAAATTGAGTCGTCTCATATATAAAATTAATTAAAATTTCTACTTATTCAGGTCGTGGTTCTATTTTCTCTTTGTTCTTTTCAATTTTAAAAACCTCTATCTTGGCAATAATAGGCTGGTTGAAAGTTATTTTATCTTTATCACCACGATAACCATAGGCTACGCTCGAGGGGAAAAAGAAAACACCACTTTCTTTCTCTTTTAGCAATTTTAGTGCTGAACGCAACCCTTGGAATACCTCTTCTTTATCTACATTATACTTATAATCACCATCAGGTTTCTCTTGGTAGAGTTCGTTACCCCGCAAATCCGAAAGACTGTAATCATAGGTTACGATATCGCCAAACTGTGCTGTGTAGTCAGTATTAGGATTTTGGTTTAGGTAATAGAATTTAAAACCGTGTTGTGAATCTATAAAGGTGTGGAGCGTATCTTTTTTGATAATAGAATCAATAAGAGCTTCTTCTGAAGCTAATAGCGCTTTGTTTTTCTTAGCCGATTCCTTTAAAAAGGTACTTGTTTTCTTGGTTACAGGGTGGCGTGCTTGTCGGTCGGCACAGCTTATGAAAACTATGCCAGCAACCATTATTATTGCTATTTTTTTGAGTATATTCATTGTATTTTAAATATTCTTGTGAATAAAATCTGGCAAAACTTGTTTAAAATAAGTTACTGCTTCTTCCATTGTACCGTCAAATCTACCTCCTGCAGCATTGATGTGCCCTCCGCCATTGAAATATTTGCGTGCAAACAGATTTACATCGTTATTATCTTTGGAACGCAACGACATTTTTATAAAATCACCTTCTTGAATGAAGATTACTGCCAGCTTGGTGTTCTTAATGGTAAGCCCATAATTTACGAAACCGTCAGTATCTCCTTTTTGGCAGTCGTATTGTTGTAGTTCTTCCGAACTAAGCGTTGTGTAAGCCGTGTCGTACTCTTTTAAATACGTCATATTTTTCAGAACTACACTCAGTAATTGCAATTTGTTAAATGAATTATTATCAAACACATTACTGTTAATCTGACTGTTTTTAGCTCCTTTTTCGATAAGAAAAGCAGCTATTTTTAGCGTATTGCTAGTAGTGGTGGGATATTTAAAATTTCCCGTATCGGTCATTATTCCTGTGTACAAACAAGTAGCTATTTCTCTATCTATTTGGTTTTTATCGCCCATTGCATCAATAAACGAATATACCATTGCGCAGGTAGAGCTGGCATTGGGGTTAGAGAAAGTTACTTTGGCATAAGCCTCAGGCGCTTGATGATGGTCAATCATCACAAATGTAGCTGCCGAGCTTTCTAATAAAGGTGTGAGCCCATCAGCGCGTTTAAGTGAATTGAAATCAAGCGTAAAGATGAGCGTAGAGTTTTCTATTTGTTTTTTTGCCTTTTCAGGAGCATTGTCATAGATGAGAATCTCATCGGCTGAGGGTAACCATTTTAAATAATCAGGAAAATCATTGGGCGACACCACCGTTACATCTTGGTGCAATTGCTTTAAATACAAGTATAATCCCAAGCAACTCCCTATGGCATCTCCATCAGGGCTTTTGTGAGGAATGATACTTATTTTCAGCTGTTTTTTAAGTAGTAGCTTAACGTTTTCTATATCATATATATTCATAGGGTGCGAAAGTACGACATTAATTTGTTCTTAATGTTTTCATATCTGAAAAATTTTAAAATTGAAAAAGAAATGATTAATTTGCAGGACAAAGGTAGTAATTAATTTTTAATGACAAAAAAATAATTTTGTTTTTTAATGAATATTCGTTGATAATGAACTCTTAGCGATAATAAGTAATTATCAATTGATAACAACTAGTTCCGCTGGCGTAACAAATAATTATCAATTGATGATAAAAAGAAAACAGAGTAGGGGATAGGATTATTGTAGAATTACAAAAATATTACACGAAAAACTATTGTATAGTATTCTTTCTGCAAAAGCTATATAAAGAGCCCCACCTAATTATTTATTAGATGGGGCTGTTATTATTTGCCTACGGAGGCTCTCCGCTATTTTACTTCTTCGAAATCTACGTCTTGAACGTTGTCTGTATTGACGTCTTGTGCCCCACCAGTGTTAGGTTGCTCTTGTGCGGTAGAGCTACCACCTCCCTGTTGGGCTTTGTAGATGTCCTCAGAGGCTTGTTGCCAAGCAGTATTGATTTTGCCCAAAGCAGTTTCAATAGAGCTGAGGTCTTTGCTATCGTAAGCTGTTTTAAGTTCGCTAAGAGCAGTCTCGATAGTGCCTTTCTTGTCGGCTGGGATTTTATCGCCAAACTCTTTGAGTTGTTTTTCAGTTTGGAATATCATCGCATCAGCTTCGTTGAGTTTATCTACTTTTTCTTTGGCTTTCTTATCAGCTTCGGCATTGGCTTCGGCTTCGCGTTTCATCTTCTCGATATCTTCTTTTGAAAGTCCAGAAGATGCTTCTATACGGATATTGTGAGACTTACCTGTACCTTTATCAGTTGCCGATACGTTGATGATACCGTTAGCATCGATATCGAAGGTAACCTCAATTTGTGGTACGCCACGTGGAGCAGGAGGAATGTCATCTAAGTGGAAACGACCGATAGTCTTGTTGTCGTTTGCCATAGGTCTTTCACCTTGCAATACGTGAATTTCCACACTCGGCTGATTGTCGGCAGCAGTTGAGAACACTTGCGATTTTTTAGTAGGGATAGTGGTATTGGCTTCTATCAGTTTAGTCATCACACCTCCCATAGTTTCGATACCCAAAGAAAGAGGAGTAACGTCCAAAAGCAATACATCTTTCACATCACCAGTAAGTACGCCCCCTTGAATAGCGGCTCCAATAGCTACTACCTCATCAGGGTTTACGCTCTTATTAGGTTTTTTACCAAAGAATTTTTCAACGGCTTCTTGTACGGCAGGAATACGAGTAGAACCACCTACTAAGATTACTTCGTTGATATCATTTACGCTGAGACCTGCATTTTCTAACGCTTTTTTGCAAGGTTCAATTGTGCGTTTTACTAGGTCGTCGATGAGTTGTTCAAATTTAGCACGGCTGAGCTTGCGCACCAAGTGTTTAGGACCTGAAGCTGTAGCAGTGATATAAGGCAAATTGATTTCGGTTTCAGTAGTTGAAGAAAGTTCAATCTTAGCCTTTTCAGCAGCTTCTTTAAGACGTTGCAATGCCATAGGGTCTTTACGAAGGTCGATTTGTTCTTCTTTTTCAAACTCTTCAGCAAGCCAGTTGATGATTTTTTCATCTACATCATCACCTCCTAAGTGGGTATCACCATCAGTAGCGAGTACTTCAAACACGCCGTCGCCAAGTTCCAAGATAGACACATCGTGAGTACCACCACCAAAGTCGAATACAACAATCTTATGGTCGCTATGGTCTTTATCCAAGCCATAAGCCAATGCAGCGGCAGTAGGTTCGTTGATGATACGTTCTACTTTTAAGCCTGCGATTTCACCTGCTTCTTTAGTAGCTTGACGTTGAGCGTCGTTAAAGTAAGCTGGTACAGTAATTACCGCGCTTGTTACGGGTTGTCCTAAGAAGTCTTCTGCAGTTTTCTTCATCTTTTGAAGAATCATAGCTGAGATTTCTTGTGGAGTATACAAACGTCCGTCTATATCCACACGAGGAGTATCGTTGTCGCCACGTACTACTTTATAAGGTACACGAGCGATTTCTTTTTCCAATTCAGAAAACTTGTTCCCCATAAAACGCTTGATAGAATATACCGTGTTTTTAGGGTTGGTAACTGCCTGACGTTTAGCAGCGTCACCTACTTTTATTTCGCCACCTTCGGTAAAAGCTACCACTGAAGGGGTTGTGCGTTTACCTTCGGCATTGGTAATCACCACGGGGTCATTACCTTCCATTACAGAAACACAAGAGTTTGTGGTTCCTAAGTCAATACCTATAATCTTACTCATATTAATATTATCGTTTTTTTTAAGTTCAACATTATTTTTGTAAGCCTTACGCTTACATAGCTAGTAGCAGTCAATGATTGTGCCAAAGGGCTAAAAACTGACAAATTGTCATTTTTAGTCATTAGTTGTTAGCAAGCGACTAACAACTAATTTCTATTTTTTATCTTCTGATGTTTGATTTCTAAATACCAATTGGTTATCAAAAGCATCTAATAAGATGACAGCATCGCGTTGTACTGTGCCACTCAAAATTTCTTTAGAAAGCTTGTTAAGCACTTCTTTCTGAATGATACGTTTCACTGGACGAGCACCAAACTGAGGGTCAAAACCTTTTTGTGCTAAGTAATCAATAGCCTCATCGGTGGCATCGAGCAAGATGCCTTCTTTGGCAACCATACGGAACACTGATTGCAATTGCAAACGCACAATACTACGGATATCCTTGGCGTTGAGCGGTGTGAACATTATAATGTCGTCTATACGGTTCAAAAACTCAGGGCGTACAGTTTGTTTGAGGAGTTGTAACACCTCGTCACGTGACTCGTCGATAGCGCGCTCGGTATCCTTAGGATACTTCTCAAAAGTTTCTTGAATGATATGGCTACCCATATTGGAGGTCATAATGATAATCGTATTCTTAAAGTCGGCGGTACGACCTTTGTTGTCAGTAAGCCTACCTTCGTCGAGTACTTGCAACAAGATGTTGAAAGTATCGGGGTGAGCTTTTTCGATTTCGTCTAAAAGTATTACGGAATACGGACGGCGACGCACAGCTTCAGTAAGCTGACCACCTTCGTCATAACCCACATATCCTGGAGGCGCACCTACTAATCGGCTAACAGCGTGTTTCTCTTGATATTCACTCATATCTATACGCGTCATTGCATTTTCATCGTCGAATAGATACTCGGCTAAAGCTTTGGCAAGTTCGGTTTTACCTACCCCCGTAGTTCCTAAGAAAAGAAAAGAACCTATAGGACGACGTGGGTCTTGCAAACCAGCACGACTACGACGTATGGCATCAGAAACTGCCTCGATGGCTTCTTCTTGACCTACTACACGACGATGCAATTCTTTTTCTAAGTTTAAGAGTTTTTCGCGTTCGCCTTGTAACATTTTAGCTACAGGTATACCTGTCCATTTTGCGACTACTTCAGCGATGTCTTCGGCGGTTACTTCTTCTTTTACAAGAGCATTTTCGTGTGATTTGCTGTCTAAATTCTTTTGCAATTCCACTAACTTGTCTTCCGCTTCTTTGATTTTTCCATAACGCAATTCGGCTACTTTACCGTAGTCGCCTTCACGTTCAGCTCTATCGGCTTCCAAACGGTATTTCTCAATAGCTTCCTTAGTGGTTTGCACTTCATCAATTACGCTTTTTTCACTCTGCCATTTAGCATTGATAGCGTTACGTTCTTCTTTAAGATTTGCCAAATCTACATATAGCATTTTGAGCTTATCTTCGTCTTTCTCACGTTTGATAGCCTCAATTTCTATTTCGAGTTGCATTATCTTACGGTCGAGTACGTCTAACTCTTCGGGTTTAGAATTGATTTCCATACGGAGCTTGGCAGCTGCCTCGTCCATTAGGTCTATTGCTTTATCGGGTAAGAAACGATTAGTAATATAGCGTTCAGAAAGCTCTACTGCCGCGATAATCGCCTCGTCTTTGATACGCACTTTGTGGTGAGTTTCGTATTTTTCTTTGATACCCCGAAGGATAGAAATTGCACTTTCGGTATCTGGTTCGTCTACCATTACCTTTTGAAAACGACGTTCCAGAGCTTTGTCTTTCTCAAAGTACTTTTGGTACTCATCGAGAGTAGTGGCACCAATGGCACGGAGTTCACCACGTGCTAAGGCTGGTTTTAAAATATTAGCAGCGTCCATAGCACCTTCGCCTCCTCCTGCTCCCACAAGGGTGTGGATTTCATCTATAAACAGAATGATATTGCCATCGGAGGTAGTTACTTCTTTCACTACCGATTTGAGTCGTTCTTCAAACTCACCTTTGTACTTCGCACCTGCGATAAGGGCACCCATATCCAAAGAGTAAATTACCTTGTCTTTTAGGTTTTCAGGTACGTCACCTTTCACAATACGGTGCGCTAAGCCTTCGGCTATAGCCGTTTTACCTACCCCAGGTTCACCCACCAACATAGGGTTGTTCTTAGTACGGCGTGAAAGAATTTGCAATACACGACGTATTTCCTCATCACGACCAATCACAGGGTCGAGTTTCCCGCTATCGGCTAACTGATTGAGGTTTTTGGCGTATTTGTTGAGCGAATTATAAGTATCTTCAGCTGAAGCCGAAGTTACGCGTTCGCCTTTGCGCAATTCTTGAATAGCTTTCTCCAACTCTTTTTCACTTACGCCTTGGTTTTTGAGGGCTTGGGCGATTTTACTGTTTGATTTGAAAATAGCCAATATAAGGTGTTCTAAGGATACATATTCGTCGTTCCATTTTTTAGCGATGTTAGCAGCTTCGTTGAGCATAGTGTTTGCTTCGCGTGAGAGCCCCATATCGCCACCGCTGACTTTGGCAAAGCCTTGCAAAGCAGTTTCTAACTGCTTATTTAATTGCTCGCGGTTGATATTCAATTTTTTGAATAGGAAAGGCAATACGTTCTCATCTACCTGCTCAATAGCTTTGAAGAAATGTTCGTTTTGCAATTCCTGGTGCCCATACTGTTGGGCTATTTGCTGAGCGGTTTGTACCGCTTCTTGTGCTTTGATAGTAAAGTTATTAAAATTCATATATTTTCAATTTAGTGTGTTCAACATTTTATGATTTGTTCACTCCCAATAGGGCAAGAGTTGTGCCAACAGCTTTTAACTGACAAAAAGACAGTTTTTTAAAAGGATTTTTATACCAAATAGAATATTAAACAGAAATCTAAAAATAATTAACAATCTGATTATTATTTAATAATACCTACTTGATAAGAAATGTGTAACAAGTGACAAAATGTCGGTGACTAATTGAATCTCTGTTCATTAACGGGTAGGTACTGATACCTATCTATTTTTGAAGCTAAAAAGTAAATAGTGCCTCTACTCCAAAACACTTACCGAAAATATGGGGAGGAATGAAAACAGTTACTTGGCAGGTTGGAGAGTTCGGAAGATAACGGAGAGATTCGGAAGAGAAATTTTAGGTAAAAGGTAAAAAACAAGAGGTAAAGTAGCTGTTGAGAGAGTGGTGGTAGCTTATACAGAGCTTATAGGAAGCTTATACGAATCTTGGAAGATAGATATAGAAAGGGTATATAAGTAGTTAATAATGAGGGGTTAAGAATGAGTAGAAAAAAGAGATTTAAGCGGATTTAAAGTGGAAGAAAAACAAAAATAAGAGAAAGAACTAATCTTTTTAAAAGAGGAGTGTGGCGATACAAAAATGTGAGATGAGCAAAGGTAAATAGAAAAATAAGCATTCTTCAAGAGAAAAAAGTATAGATAGCTATTAGACTAAAAGACAAGGCGTATTTGCAGAAAACGCAAAGATGAATTTAATACCACAATACCCAAAATACTAATAATACCAAATTAATGATGAGTTGCGAATGGCGAAAGACAAGGTTGCAGGGAAGTAGCACGGAGAAACAAAATATAAAGCCTTTATATTGCGAATTGATATTTTTTTGTACCTTTGCACCAAAATATAGACAAAATGAAAGTAGCTGTGGTAATGGGAAGCAAGAGTGATTTGCCTGTGATGCAGGACGCTATTGATATCCTCAAGTCCTTTGGTATCACAACTGTGGTAGATATCGTATCGGCGCATCGCACGCCTGAAAAGCTGATGGAGTTCAGTCAGAACGCTCATAAAAAAGGCATTCAGGTAATCATTGCGGGAGCAGGGGGTGCAGCTCATTTACCTGGTATGGTTGCCTCGATGTCGCCTTTGCCTGTGATAGGTGTGCCGGTGAAAAGCAGTAACTCTATTGACGGTTGGGATTCTATCCTTTCTATCTTACAAATGCCTGGCGGAGTGCCTGTGGCTACCGTAGCTTTAAATGCTGCTAAGAACGCAGGTTTATTAGCCGTGCAAATATTGGCAAGTGCCAACGCTGAGCTCTTGCGAAAAATGATTGATTATAAAGAAAATTTGAAACAAGCGGTGCTTACTGCCGCAGCAACCCTCGACGATGAATAAAGATACTTTTCAGGGCTCACGTCTTTTATTATTAGACTTTGGCTCGCAATATACCCAACTTATTGCACGCCGTGTGCGCGAATTGAACGTGTATTGCGAAATGCACCCCTACAACCATTTGCCTGAGAACTTAGAAGACTTCTCGGCAGTGATACTCTCAGGTTCGCCTTATTCGGTGCGTAGTGCAGAAGCCTTGCACCCAGACCTATCAGCACTGAAAGGTAAAAAGCCCCTTTTGGCAGTATGTTACGGAGCGCAGTATTTGGCACACTTTGGCGGTGGTGAAGTAGCCCCTTCGAACATACGAGAGTACGGGCGTGCTCACCTTACCTATATTAAGCCTAATGAACCTCTTTTTGAAGGGATTGCAGAAGGAAGTGTAGTGTGGATGAGCCATAGTGACACTATCAAACAATTGCCTACTGGGGCGGTTTGTTTGGCGAGTACTCCTGATGTAGTGAACGCGGCTTATCGCATAGAAGGAGAAGAAACCTACGCAATTCAGTTTCACCCCGAAGTGACCCACTCAGCCGATGGAATGAAGCTATTAGCTAACTTCCTTTTCAAAATAGCGAAACTTACCCCTAATTGGACGTCCGACAACTTTGTAGAGATGACGGTTGCCCAGCTAAAAGCACAAGTGGGTAATGAGAAAGTGATATTAGGCTTATCGGGAGGAGTAGACTCTACGGTAACTGCTGTATTACTTAACAAAGCGATTGGCAAGCAATTACATTGTATTTTTGTAAATAATGGACTCTTACGCAAAAACGAGTTCGAAAACGTACTGAAACAATATGAGGGTATGGGACTGAATGTGAAGGGTGTAGATGCCTCAGCGCGTTTCCTTACTGCCTTAGCAGGCAAAACCGACCCCGAGGAGAAACGCAAAACCATAGGGCGTGTTTTTATTGAAGTGTTTGATGATGAGGCTCATAAAATTACCGATGCTCAATGGTTGGCACAAGGCACTATTTATCCTGACGTGATTGAATCACTATCAGTAAAGGGACCTTCAGCGACTATCAAATCACATCATAACGTAGGAGGCTTACCCGACTATATGAAATTGAAAGTAGTAGAGCCTTTGCGTATGCTCTTCAAAGATGAAGTGCGAAGAGTAGGACGCAGTTTAGGCATCAGCGATGAACTATTAGGCAGACACCCTTTTCCAGGACCTGGATTGGCTATCCGCATTTTGGGAGATATTACTGCCGAAAAGGTAACTATTTTGCAAGAAGTAGATGCTATATTCATCAACGCACTGAAAGAAAATAACCTATACGACAAAGTGTGGCAAGCAGGGGCTATTTTACTGCCTATCAACAGTGTGGGAGTAATGGGAGACGAACGTACCTACGAGCGTGTGGTAGCCTTGCGCGCTGTGGAAAGCATAGACGGTATGACGGCAGATTGGGTAGACTTACCTTATAAATTTCTGCAAAAAGTGTCTAACGATATTATCAATAAGGTGAAAGGCGTAAACCGTGTGGTGTACGATATCAGCAGTAAACCGCCTGCCACGATAGAATGGGAATAGACAATAAACAATTTAGAATTATCAATTAACACTAAAAAATTAAATCATAAGACAATATTATGAAACAACTTTTTACATTAGCTTTGTTATTGTGCTTAGGAGTTGCCTATGCACAACCGCAAACGTACACAGCAAATAACTATGAAAGTATTGAAAATATAGCTAAGACCTATCGCTTTTCGCCCGCTGACATCTTAAAACTCAATCCAGGGCTTAAAGATGGAGTACAAAAGGGAATGACCATTAATATTCCTATTAGTAAAGTGAAGCATTACAATACCCAACGTCCTGTAGGGTTTACAACTCATTTGGTAAAAGGAGGTGAGACTTTCTTTGGTCTGTCGCAAAAATACAACATCACTATTGATGATTTAAAGCGTTATAATTTAGACCTCTATATAAGAGAGTTACAAGAGGGTGAGCGCATTACTATTCCACTATTTAGCAAAACAGCTGAAATGGTACAGAAAAGCGTACAAGGACAAAAGCGGTACGTAGTAAAACCGCAAGAAACACTTTGGCGCATTGCTAAAAATCACAATGTGAGTGTAGAGGAATTGGAAAAGCTGAACAAAAACGAAAAAGGTTTCAACCCTAATAGTATAAGAGAAGGGCAAGAAATCTGGGTGCCAGCCTCTTCTACCGATAGTACAGAGCCTGAACCACCAGCTCGCCCTAATACTAAGAAAGAAGTGGTGCTTTACCTTGTGGAGAGAGGGGAAGGATTTTACAGCTTAGAACGCAAGTTCGGTTTATCGGAAGCTGAGCTTGTGAAACTAAATCCTAGTCTTAAAGATGGATTAAAAAGCGATGCTCAAATATGGATACCCAAAGAGAATTACGAACACTATAAAAGTGCTTCACTGAATAATACAGCAAACTACAACTTTCAGAATTCTAACAATACCTTGCGTTCAGCATCTTCACCAGCCAATGTGAAGGAGATATCTTATATTTTACCTTTTAAACTATCAGATGTCAGCACTGGGCAAGTTGCTATTATAAAATCTAGACTTACTGAAAATAAACTAACTCCTGTGGCTACCGATTTCTATTCAGGAGCTCTAATAGCTTTGGACTCTCTTCAAAAAATGGGATATAAGTTTAAAGTGAACGTATACGATAGTGAAGGTGATTTAAAGAAGATAGCTTCTAACGCTTCAGTACAGAACTCACAAGTAGTAATAGGTCCTTTTACCACCAAATCGTTTAATACTTTAGCATCATTGGTTACAAATAACAATACGATATTATTAGCTCCTTTATCTAATAAGAATATAACTCTCAATCCTAATGTGTATCAGACCTTACCGAACGATGAGGTGTTGCAAGCACAAATGATTGACTATCTGAATAAAAACTATTCAGATGAGAATATGATTATCTTAGCTGATAGCAAGAATAGTTCTTTGCGTGAGAAATTAGAGCGTTCATTCCCTAATGCTAAGGTAGTAACCGAAATGTCGGCTAATGGATTTGTTAATGCTCTAAACTACAACAAGGAAAATGTAGTGTTATTACAGTCGAATGATATAGGTTACGTGTCGATGGCAGTGCGTTTGTTGCACAATGCGCTTAAATCTAAAAGGAACAACACCTTCCCTAAGATTATGTTGGCGACTGTGGATAGAGGTTCAGTATACGATTCTAATAACCTTTCTAACAACCAGCTATCCGATTTACGTTTTACTTATCCTACTGTAAATAAATATTCTAATGGTACAGATAGTTTTTCTGCGCGATATTTAAAGACTTATGGTATTCTACCTAATAAGTATGCTATTCGCGGGTTTGACCTTACTATGGATGCTGTATTGCGTTTGGGAGTATCGGGCAATCTTACTAGTGCCAATACACGTATAGGAGAGACTTCTTACTTAGAGAATAAATTTGCTTACCTAAAAAATTTCTATAAAGGTGGTGGCTATGAAAACCAAGGCGTATATATTGTACAGTATGACAATATGGAAGTAAAAGAATTAAAATAAAACAAAATTATAATTAAAAATGAGAGTAGCAGTAGTAGGCGTTACCGGAATGGTAGGTAACGTGATGTTAGAAGTACTTGCAGAACACAAATTTCCTGTAACTGAATTAATTCCCGTAGCATCAGAGAAGTCAGTAGGGAAGAAAATTACTTTTCAAGGAACTGAATATACTGTGATAGGCTTACAACAAGCCATATCGCTCAAACCCGATTTAGCTCTTTTTTCAGCAGGAGCTACCGTCTCTAAAGAATGGGCACCTAAGTTTGCCCAAGTAGGGACAACAGTGGTAGATAACTCATCGGCGTGGCGTATGGACGACACTAAAAAATTAGTAATTCCTGAAATCAATGCCGATGTGCTTACGAAAGACGATAAGATTATTGCAAACCCTAATTGTTCTACGATACAGATGCTCGTAGCTTTAGCTCCTTTACAAAAGAAATACGGTATCAAGCGTGTGGTAGTCTCTACTTACCAGTCGATTACAGGTACAGGAGTGAAAGCCGTACGTCAGTTAGAAAACGAATACAAAGGTGAAAAAGGCGAGATGGCTTATCACTACCAAATACACCGCAATGCGATTCCTCATTGTGACGTGTTTGAGGATAATGGTTATACCAAGGAAGAAATGAAATTGGTGCGTGAAACTAAAAAGATACTCCGAGACGACAGTATAGCAGTAACGGCTACAGCGGTACGCATACCGGTAGTAGGTGGACATAGCGAAGCGGTGAATGTAGAATTGAAAAAGGATTTTAATATTGATGAAGTGCGTGCACTCTTAGCACAATCGCCTGGGATTAAGGTGCAGGATAACACTGATACGAATACTTACCCCATGCCACTGTACGCTCACGGCAAGGATGACGTATTTGTAGGGCGTATCCGTCGTGACGAGTCACAACCTAATACTCTTAACTTATGGGTAGTAGCTGATAACCTGCGCAAAGGAGCTGCTACTAATACCATACAGATTGCTGAGTATCTCATCGCACATAAACTGTTGTAGTAACGATGTATTTGAAAAGTATTAATGTTTAGAAAATATAAAAGTGTTACATTGATAATAAGAAAATAAAATATATAAAATTTTATAAATCTTATAATCAATTACTTACCAAATTATTAAAATTTTTCTTCAAAAAAAATGTATAAAAATTTTGGAGGTTAGGAAAAAGGTTA
>NZ_AJZR01000008.1:0-5803 GCF_000271925.1 Capnocytophaga sp. oral taxon 412 str. F0487
AAAGGGTATATAAGTAGTTAAGAATGAGGGATTAAGAGCGAAGATTGAAGAGTTAAAAAGTGTTAATTAAGCGAAAGGTAAAGACTGGAAAAACGAAAGGTTTAAAGTGAAAAATGGATAGGAGGACGAAGGTGATTTCAACTTTGCCAAAATCTCAAACTTTGACAAAGTATGTGGGGATAGTAAAAAATGTGAGTTTGAAGTAGAGAAGTGAGGCTGTACCTCAGAAATTAAACAAAATTGATTTCAAATTTAAAACAAAATCAAGGAAGTGCCTTGTAAAATGGTTTTTCAAGATTTCATCTTATACAGAAGGTCGTAGCACGGCAAACAGTTCTTTTTAGCCAAGAGAGTGTCGCAAAAAGCGAGAGAATAAAGCGTTTTAATTGTATAGAAAAGATGTTTGTTAGAAAGCAAAAAAGCGAATGGTGTTTTTATATGAACAAAAAAAGTATTACTTTTGCCTCACGCAAAACAATTTATTGAGAATGAAAACAGAAGAAATTATAACCATTGCCAAACAAACTATCAGTGAAGAAGCTCAGGCAGTTGCTAAATTAGTAGACTATATAGATGACGATTTTACTAAATCGATGGAGTATATATTGCAATCGAAGGGGCGTGTGGTGATTACGGGTATCGGGAAGAGTGCTATTATTGCTAATAAAATAGTGGCAACAATGAATTCTACTGGTACGCCTGCAATCTTTATGCACGCTGCTGATGCGATTCACGGTGACTTGGGCATCATACAACAGGACGATGTGGTGATATGTATTTCAAAAAGTGGTAATACGCCCGAAATAAAAGTATTGGTACCATTGCTTAAACGCGGTAATAACAAATTGATAGCGATTACTTCTAACAGAAATTCGGTTTTAGCCCAACAGGCTGATAGTGTGCTTTACGCTCACGTAGAGAAAGAGGCTTGCCCTAATAACTTAGCTCCGACGACTAGCACTACCGCTCAGTTGGTTTTGGGTGATGCCTTAGCGGTGTGTTTGCTTGAAATGAAGCATTTTGGTAGCAGTGATTTTGCTAAATATCACCCCGGTGGAGCATTAGGGAAACGTTTGTATTTGAAAGTGGCTGACATTGTAGTGCACAACCAAAAACCCGAAGTGGCTCCGGATACTGATATTAAGAAGGTGATTGTGGAAATATCGGAAAAGATGTTGGGGGTAGCTGCTGTGATTGATAATGGACGAATTGTGGGGGTAGTGACTGATGGGGATATCCGCAGAATGCTCAGTAAAACGGATAGTATAAAAGGATTGGTGGCTAAAGATATAATGAGTGCTAACCCTAAGACGATTGACTTAGAGAATTTGGCTATTGATGCGTTACACCTAATGGAGAAGAATAAAATTACGCAGTTATTGGTAACGCGTGAAGGGCAATACGAGGGGATTATACACTTGCATAATTTGATACAAGAAGGTTTAATATAGGTTTTAAGAAAGGTGAGAGAGTTGTGATAATTATTCATTGTCAGGTATTTGGATATTGTTTTGTAAAAAATATTGCAGATTATTTGGTCAGGTAAAATAATTGTAGTACTTTTGCACCTCGAATTAAAAATTAATCATTTTATTTATGAATCAATACGAAACTGTTTTCATTTTGAATCCCGTTTTATCTGATACACAGATAAAGGAAGCAGTAGAAAAGTTTGAGAATTTTCTTACTTCAAGGGGTGCAGAATTTGTAGCAAAAGAGAATTGGGGCTTGAAGAAATTAGCTTACCCAATCCAGAACAAGAAAAGCGGATTTTACCACCTCTTCGAGTTTAAAGTAGCTGGTGAAGTAATTGATGCTTTTGAATTGGAATTCCGTCGTGATGAGCGCGTGATGCGTTACCTGACTGTGAAATTAGACAAGCACGCCATTGAGTGGGCTGAAAAGAGAAGAGCAAAGTTAAACACTAAAAAAGCGTAAGAAAATGGCAGTAGAACAAAAAAAAGGAGATATCAAATATCTTACTCCGCTAAACATCGACACTTCAAAACAAAAGAAATATTGTCGTTTTAAAAAATTAGGTATTAAATACATTGATTACAAAGATGCTGACTTCCTCTTGAAGTTTGTAAACGAGCAAGGTAAGTTGTTACCTCGTCGTCTTACTGGTACTTCATTGAAGTTCCAACGCAAGGTGGCTACCGCTGTGAAGAGAGCACGCCACTTGGCATTAATGCCTTATGTAGCCGATTTATTAAAATAATAACAGGAGTAGAAACTATGGAAATTATACTAAAACAAGACGTACATAATTTAGGTTTTAAGGACGATGTCGTTACAGTAAAGAACGGCTACGGACGTAATTACCTCATTCCGCAAGGATTTGCAATTTTGGCTACTCCCTCAGCAAAAAAGGTATTAGCTGAAAATTTAAAACAGAAAGCTTACAAAGAGCAACACATTATTGATGAGGCTAAGAAAACAGCTCAAGCACTTTCGTCATTGGCGGTAAAAATTATTGCCAAAGTAGGTGCTGGAGATAAGCTTTTTGGGTCAATTAATAATGGTGATTTGGCACAAGAATTAGCCAAAGCTGGTCACGATATTGACAAGAAATTTATTTCTATCGCTGGTAACACCCTCAAACGTGCTGGGAAATACAATGCTTCTATCCGTTTACACCGTGAAGTAATTGTTGATTTTCCATTTGAAATTGTAGCAGAAGTAGCAAAAGTAGAGACAAAACCTGCAGAAAAGGCTGAAGAGCCCAAAGCGGAAATTGCTACTGAGCAACCTGCTGGAAACTAATAAATTATAAGGATTTAAATAGTTCATATCAATTATAATTTTTGATACCTATAAGGGAAATTTACCTTTGTAGGTATTTTTTTTACAATAAAATTTTTGTATATTAAAAATAATGTGTACTTTTGTACCAATTTTAGCAGAATCTCAAAAAATACTATGGAATCCAAAATTAATACAATAGGTCTAACAATATGGGGTTACAAGCAGGGATGCAAGGTGTTAGCCTCACAAGGAGTTAACTTTCAGCTGCAAGAAGTAAAGGACAGATTGAAAGATATCAGTGCCTTTATACGCATACACACCCCGCGTGTAGATTTTTACACATTGCAGTTTAGCAATAGTTACAAGATATACACACAATACCGTTCCTCAAAAGAAGTGAATGGACAAAGCGGTGTGTATATAGCCATTTCATTGTATATACCACATTTTTTACAATGGAGAGGGGTACGACAAGTATTGAACTTGTTAATGGATATGTACTTTGCAGAGCATATCAATTACGAGAACAATATTCCGTTACTCAATGAAAAAGAGGATATATTCCCATATTTTAATCTTCTGAGAGGGTATGAAAAGCAGTTGGTAGAAGAACCAGTAACGGCTTCTTTCGCATTAGACCAAAGCTATATGCCTAAGGTTTTCCCTTATATGGATATTTATGAGGTAGATAAGTACTTCAATATGCCTTACCGTCCTGAGTTTGAGAAATACCAAGACCTTGTGTTCTTGCGTAAAGAATTTGTGGAAGACCCTCGAGCTTATAGTATTGACTTCCTTTTTCCAGAATACGCAATACCTAGAACAAGTACCTCTACTTTCCAAACAACCAATGCAGGAGGAAGTAGTGGAGCTTCTCGGTTTGTGCCTTCTAATGCTAATATTAAGATATTAGCTTTTATGAAGAATGGTAAAGACGTGGGAGCTACCTATATGAACGAAGTCTTCTCGGACGATGATACTATTGAAGTGCTTCTTGAAAAGTCGAGATACCACGAGATGTTCTCTTATCACGATACGATTAAGAAAGCGATAAAAAGAGGTTATATCAAGAAAGTACAAAACAATTATACTTTTGATTTAATTCCGTTTGCTCCAAAAGAGTTTAAGGTGTACGTAGAAACTCCTCAACGAGAGTTTGAGAAATACATTTCGTTCTTATCATTAGAGAGTACGACTTTTAAAGCTAAACTATATTCTAATACAAAGGGATATTACTTTTTACTAAAAGGAGATGAGGCACGCAATGTATTCAACCTTAGTTACAATGGTATTGTTTTCAAGAGTAACTATATGGTAGATGATAGGGTGGCCTTATCAGTACCTTTTGAGAAGTATCAGTTTACGATTATTTCGAGCACTATAACTTCAGTATCTCTAAAAATCAATGGTATTGTATTCAGTAAAAACTTGCGCAGTGATTCGCCTGTAGAGATTGTTTTACCTGAGAACTTATACCATTTTGAGTTTGAAAATCAAGATACAGGAAGAGTTATTAGTATATCGAAGAGCGGGGAGGTTAATTTTGATAGAGCTAAAGGTGCTTACAATCCACAAATGATTGCCTCAGAGAGTCCTGAGTTTTCTAATGGTTTATCAGTAGTAAACAGAGGGGTTGCTACCACTGAACGAGGCGAAGCGATAGAGATGAACACTAAGTCTCGTGCGTTTTGGATAAAGATTGCTTCGGCTGTTGCTTTTGTTTTAATATTAGTAGGTGTAGGCTATTGGTTTATTTTCCCGATGCTTAAAAATCCTGTGAAGGCTTATGTAGCAATCAATTCGGAGAGTGAAATAGACGAAATGCACTTCTTAACCAATATAGATGAGCGCACTTACGAGATTGAGGATTCTTATATTAGGTTAAAAAAGAGCTTGCCTATCGCTGAGACAAAATTGGTTGTTAGCTTCAAAGAAGAGGGGAAAGACACCTTGTTATTAAGTGAAGAACAACTCAATAAGTTAGCTAAAATGGTGGAAGCAAATAGCAAAGATACTCTTAAAATAGATTTGATTTCACCTGCAATGGCATTTCTTTTGGATGTGAATAATTGGAAAGAAACTCACGCAGACCCTAAGGGAAGTCTTTTTATAGCAGAAGCCCAAAAGCGCAATTTCCTTACAGATAAATTACGACCTGAGTTTGAAAAAGCCGTATGGGAAAATTTCTTAAAGGATTTTGATTATTCTGCTTATAATAGTGAACAAGTAGATAGCCTTTTGCGTCCTTATTTAAAAGGAGGTAGTTCTGAATTGAAGTCTTATCAAACAGATTTGCAAAGAATAATTAGAGAGAGTAAAGCACGTGACCAAGTGGAAGTGGCTGTAGAAAGACCTAAGAGAGAAGAGCAACCAGCTACCAAACCTGAAGCAACTGTTGTTAATAGAAATGAAACTACAGTAGGAAGAACACCTAAAACAGTTACCCCTTCTTACAATACTGAAAGACCTGTAACTATAAGTGAGCCACGTGATCCTAAAACAGTGAAACGAGGAGAGAATACTACTCGACCTATCGCTAAAAATGTATCGCTTACAGAAACCTTTGTTACAGATATGAAACGCTTTAATTCACAGGCTTGTTCTGAAGAAGTTGTAGATAGAGTGAAAATGAATTTAAAGCGTTTGGAAGGCAATGATTGGAGTGTGGTAATGTTTGAATTTAACCAAGGTAGAAGAGAGATAGAGGAACGTGCGAACCAATATAGTATGTTCTTCACAGCACTTAAAAATGGTACTTCTATTGACCAAGTTAAACCTTCTTACTTTGGAGGACAGACTAGCTTGATTAATTATCTTAAAAAAGGAACCAACTACGAATTGGTAAAAGGGAAGGCTAATCTCAAAACTTTTGCTGATATTCGCCAAGCTATTGTGAATATGGGGGTAGACCCCAAAACAATTCGCTAAGAGATATTGCCTTTTATACTAAAACCTATGCTTATGTTAGAAGTTTTCGACAATCTCGAAGCTTTACTTAAAGGCTTTTGGTTAGTAGCGATTCGCGTAACAGTGATATTTTTAGAACAATTATAAT
>NZ_AJZR01000009.1:0-23869 GCF_000271925.1 Capnocytophaga sp. oral taxon 412 str. F0487
AATGAATTTTCAAATATAAAAAAATTTACTTTAAATCCTGCGGAAAGGTCTTTAGGATGTAGCGGAAAGGTTTTTGATAGCTTTAAAAGTAAATCATATGAATTAGAACAACTAAGAAATTATATAAATTCTATTCGAAATGAATATAATTTTACAATATCATTTATAGATTATACTGATAAATCAGAATTTGTAGCAGATATAGAAACAAAATCAAAAAACTATCAAGAAAGGGCAATGTGCACTGCTAATATGTCACAAATATGTATTTTAAGTGATGGACAAGTTACTATATGTGAGGAACTTTATTGGAATAAAAAGTTTTTGATTGGTAATGTTTTAGAAAATTCAATAGAAGAAATTTGGACTTCAGAGAAAGCTATACAATTATCTAAACAAAACTCTTGTAATTTTTCAGATAACTCTAATTGTAAATACTGTCCTATTTTTGATGATTGCAGAAATATATTAGGTGTTTGTTGGAGTGACGTTATAGCTGCTTATGGAGATGAAAATTGGGACTATCCTTCTCCCTATTGTCCCTATGCTCCTACTCCTATATATTCTATGCATCATGATTAATTTTTTAGAACTTCTATTTTAAAATATATTAATTTTTGCTATGAAAATTTTTTTTTATTTTATTTTTTTTATTCCTTTATTTTGTTTTGGACAATATAATATTAATGGAAGATTAGTTTCTAATAATAATCCTATTGCAAACTGCCCTTTAAGACTAATACAATCGGATAAAGTTATAAACTATACTCTTTCTAAAGAAGATGGTAGTTTTGAATTTCAAAATGTTTTAGAGGGTACATATACTATTGAAATAAATTCTTTTTTTTATGAGTTTTTTTCAAAACAAATATTTCTTAACTCAAATATCACATTAGATGTTATCTCAATTTCTGAAAAACTACAAAACCTTAATGAGGTAGTTGTTTCTAAACAAAAAAATCCTTTTGTTTACACTAATTCTGGAACATTAATAGATGTTTCAGGCTCTCTTTTGAAAAATAGGAAAAATATTTCATCTATATTGAATTATGTTCCAAATATATCTACAATAAATGGTTTAAAAATTTTAGGAAGTGATAATATACTAATTGTTTTAGACGAAAAAGAAGTAAAAATAAGTAAAGATAAAATCATATCTTTCTTGAATAGTATTCCAATTAAAAGTATCGAAAATATTGAAGTTATAGACCGTGTTGACTCTAGTGTTGACTCATCAAAATCTGGTATTATAAAAATAAACACTATCCGAAAAGAAGGTCAGTCTGGTTCTTTGGAACAACAAATTTACTATAATAATAATTGGGGTTATTCTAATGATATGGGGTTATTCTATAGTAATGAAAAATATAGAGTTTTCAGTACTTTTTCCCATTCTCGTGGAAAATTATCTTATGAAGAGGTTAATAATTTAAATCTAGAAAATCAATCTCTTTTATATAATGGTGTTACTGAAGCTTATTTAAATAGAAAAAATGATAATCTACTTTTGGGTATAGATTATTATATAACAAAAAAATCAAATCTAAGTTTCCTATATATTTTTGATTATGATATTGATGATAATCATAATAGAAATACTCATACCAATATTTCAAAAAAAAGTATATTTGATTATTCACTTAATACTAAAAGATTATTTAACCAAACAAGTAAAGACCACTCCATATCATTAGCTTTTAATAATACAATAGACACCATTGGGTCTTCTATAAAAATTTCTTTAGATTTTATGAATAAAAAATATGTAAATCCTGAATCATTAGAAGAAATTCATTATAAAATTCCTATTATCAAAGAATCTAACATACAAAACTCTAAATCTAATAGTTTTGTCTATGTATTCAATACTATTTGGAATAAAAAATTTAGCAATAACCATATTTTTTATTTAGGGACTAGATTTTCATTCGTAGACAATAAAGACTTTTTTGATTACTTCGATATTTTAAATAATCAACAAATTAAAAATTATAATTTTTCAAATGATTTCTTTTTAAAAGAATACATTTTTTCTTTTTTTACAAGATACCTTTTCCCTATAGGAGAAAAATCAACTATTTCATTAGGGACTCGCTCAGAATATAATTATAATGCCTTTAATAATAGATTAGAACACGATAACAATGATAATTCGGAATGGCTTTTTAATATACAATATAATACAAAGCTATGGAACAATAATTTATATATTTCTGCTATAAATCGTTTAAATAGAGTGAATTATAATTTATTTAATCCTACTTATGTTAGGAGTTCTTATACTTCAGCTTATGTAGGTAATAAAGATTTAAAACCTTCCAATATTTATCAGATACAAGTTGGATATACTGGAAAAATAAACTTTAATTTTACATATCGATATACAAAAAATAATATTTTAACAATTCCAAATGATATAAATGGCATTTTAACTACTAAACCTGAAAATATAGGCCATAGAAATGATTTTTATATCTTTACTTCTATTAATCATAAAATGTATGACTGGTGGGAAATGAATTTAAAACTTATGGGAGGAAATCTAAATTTTAGTATTCCCAATAAAAAATTTAATTCTTTATATGGAGAAGTTTACTTAATTCATAGATTTTATTTGCCTCACGATATAGAATTTGGTTTAGAATACTATTATGTATCTAATCATAAAAATTTATATACTAAAATTTATTATAATAATTATATTAATCTTGATTTATATATTCCTATTTCAAAGTCATTTAAATTAGGTATTTCATTTGATGATATTTTTAATTCTTCTAGAACAAAGTCTGAATATTATTTTAATAATATTTATGATTACAATTTTAATAAAGATGACTCAAGAGAAATTAGTTTTTCAATCACTTATGAGTTTTCAAAAGGTAAAAAAGTAGATGAAAATATCAGAAAAAATGGAGTCCAAGAGGAAAAAAATAGAATGAGATGATGATTTTTTCGTAAATTTACTTTGAAAATAGGTGATATATAAATTCAAAAATGTTTTTTACACCTCAATATAGATGTTGTTGTATTAATTTTAATAGGTGTAGGTTTATTTTCAATTTCATTTTCTATTTCCTTCAAAGCTTTTTTTATTCTCCTTTTATTATTATTTATTTTTACCATATTTTTTTTATTATCTCTATTATAAAATTAAATCTTCTCAAGTCATCCATGGTATCTATATCAATAAAAGGTGCTTCATTAATTACACATCGAAAATTTCCCTCCCAAAAATAATAATTTGAATCATTTCTTTGAACAATTCTACTCAAAAAATGTTTATTTATCAAATATAGACTACCTTCAACCATATGAATTTGTTTACAATATTTACCCATTCTTCTTTTAGAATATAAAAAAGAAAAGTTTTTATTTGAATCTACAAAAAAATTACTTCTATCTGTAACAATGTTTGAAGAAACTATAAAATCTATACCAATATATTTTTCTCTTTCTTTTTCAAAAAGATTGCATAATTCCAATGTTCTAAAAGGATGTGTAACAGGCATTAAAAAGAAATATTCTTCATTTATTTTTACATTTTTCACAAAATTATCGCACGAAATCAACTCATCCTGATCTTCTTTACAGACTTCAAAATAAGTTTTTATACCTAATGATTCTGCATATTCTCCCAATTTAATATTATCTGTTATTACTACTGCATTTTCTAACCTATTTATCTTCTTTAAATAAGTTACAGTATATGGCAATAATATTTTATTTTTGTTTGGGCATCTTATACTATTTCCTTTTATTGGTATTAGAATAGGATATTTATTTTTATTCATCATAGAGTCTTTTTATTTTTCCACACTTTAATAATTTTGTTAGATAAATTTGTTCAAAAACTCCCCCTCCTTTATGATAACTCCAATTAGGATGATTATCTATAAGAAAAGCTCTTTGCTCCACATCTAAGCATGTAATTGTTACTTCATATTCATCTTTCCATTTTTCTTCATTTAATAAATAAGCTAATAATCTAACAGCACTTGTTGGTCTATTAAAACCAATATCTTTAAGAGTATATTCTTGATTAATTATTTCTATATTTAAATACTGTTTTTTGGTTAGATACTCACTCCATTCTTCAAACTTTTCATACCAATCCTTATGCATAAGAATATTTTTCATCTGCTTAATTTCTCTTTTATATTCTCCTCCTTTATAGAATTCTTTAAAAACAGTATTTGCTTCTAAAAATAATCCATCTAATCTATTCTTTGCTGTTTTTCCTAGATAATTCATTCTATTTACTCTCATTACATAGTCAAATGAATCTATTTCTACTGATATATTTTCTCGCAAAGGGCGCTTATTTCCAACTAATATTAATTCTTTCTTCATTTTTCTGCTATTTAAATCTGTATACTTTGCAAAAGTAAATATATTTTTTGTATATACAAATATATTTATTTAGTAATTTGAGTACGCCCATTCCACCATCAAGGGTTTCTAATGAGTTAAAAAAAATACTTCCAAGAGAGGAGGGTATTTTCCTAAGCAAGCTCAAGAAACTGCTGGTGAACGTAAAAAATGTTTTACCAATAAGCAAAAATTTACTGATGAGAAGAAAGCTCTTGTTATTAATCTTATCACTGAAAATCAATGGTCTCCTGAACAAATTGCAGGTTATTGCAAAGATAAAGCAATACCAATGATAGGCAAAACAAGAATCTATGAATTTATCCACGAAGACCTAAAAAACGGAGGTGATTTATATATTCATACTCGTCATCAACTTAAGCATAGAAATAGGAAATTATATAGTTCTAAAGAAAAAAATAGCTGATAAAAGATCTATAGGCTAAAGCATTAGCTGATGAGCTTATAGATATGATGTTACCTTACAAACGCTCTATCAAAACAATTACTTGTGATAACGGCATTGAGTTTTCTAATTTTAATAGGATTGAAAAGAAATTAGACTTACAGTTTTTCTTTGCCCATCCTTATAGTTCTTGGGAACGAGGACTTCGTGAACACACCAATGGTCTTGTAAGACAATATATACCCAAAAACAGTGATTTTAAATATATTACAAAAGAGGAAATTAAAAAATATCAACATAAAATTAATGACAGACCAAGAAAAGTATTAAACTTTAAAAAACCAAAAGATTTATTCTACCAAAAAGTAACTTAAAAAATTGCACTTGATGGTGGAATTGGTACTTTAGATGCCGATAATCAGTGCAACTTAATAGGAGGTGTTGGTTTTAAAAATGTAACCTACTCCATCAAAGGCTTTTTGAACAACAAAGGGAAAATGTACGTCTTTCCAGTATAAGTGAAAACTTCCATCTCTCAGCAGGTTCTCCTAATTTTTATGCCGATAAATATAACCAACAAGAACTACAAAGAGCATTAGAAAACTCCCACTTTGATGAGCTATATGACTTTATATTAATCGATTACCCTCATACAGGTATCAATCCTCACTTCGTTACTTCGGCTGAATTGGCTATCTGTGCTGTATGTAGATTATGTAATCATTCCCATACAAGCCGATTTGTACTCTATCAAAAATGTATTCCCTTTTTCAAAAAAATGTTAGAATTGAAAAAGTATAACAATCATCTTAAACTACTTGATATATATTTCTCTAATGCTATCGACAACACCAATATTTTTTAACGATTGCTTCTCTAAACTAAAAGAAGAAAAAACTAACTACGTATTTACAACCCATATTTGCAAAGATGTAAAAGTGGTAGAAGCTGCTCTGGAAGGTATGACCATTTTTGAGTATAATGATAAATGTAGAGCTACTGAAGATTTTAAAAATTTAGAAACTGAAATCTTAACAAAAATAGAAAATGGCAAAAATAAAAAATAGAACGAGTAAGTGAGTTCATCCCCTAGAATTTTGATATCATTGCATCAAAACTTAACGAAGATTTTTCTCAAAAAAAAACAAAAAACAAAACATACGCATCGACCTTACCAAAGAAAAAAGTGAAAAGTTTAAATACCTGCTCAATATGTTCATCATCAAAACAGGAAATGTACACTATATGCAAAGAAAAGATATTTTGCATATAATATTTCTCGAAATGATTGATGATTTTATCAAACTAATAGCTTCTTCTCAGCAAAAGATACTGCCTTCAGAAATTTTATAAAACGTGCAGCCCGTAGATAGGGCGCAAGAACTATACCCTCAAAAGATCTTTCTTTTATCATTTTTGGAGAATATGATGATACCCTACTACTGTATGACAATGTTTGTTATTCATTAGCAAAAAGAAAGAAAATATGTAACGTATGAGTCAATACTCCATCTGCCTTTTCTTTATCGATATCATTAATTTTATAAAAAATTCTCATTACCTATACAAAAATACTTTAACCTTTGCATAACGGTTCATATAATGATGAATATTATCCATTTAGTGGAATAATTCTAAAAGCTATAGAAGTCTATTATGGAAGTGTCAATGATTTTATAAATCAGAAAGATAAAAAGAAACATTTTTGGAATAAATTAGAGAAAATGAAAAAGGATAATCCAATACAAGAGGAGTGTACAATGAAATAATCAATGCTATATTTACTGATTTAAACTTATAATATAAAGGCTACCTAAACAAAAATTAGATAGCTTTTTATTCTTTTATTCAGGGTATTTGCTGGTATCTTGGTAGGTATTAAAAATACCTTTAATAATAATTTGTTTTTCAGTATCATTTACCTTATAAAACACAATATAAGGATACTTTTTCATAATAACACCTCTTAACTCTCCTCTGTACTTACGTTGGTAAGGATGATATTTTATGAAGTCTTTAATAGATGTATATTCTTTAAAAAAGTTCTTAGCAATTTTAGGAGGAGCAACACTTAAATAATAAGCAACTGCTTCTCTTAAATCATTTTTTGCTTCAGGTTCTACTTTTATTTTATAAGGTAATTCCATATTCAGAAGCTACTTCATTAATCATAACATCAAAATCATCACATTCCTCGAAAGGAGTATTACGAGCTTCTATTTTATCAAGAAAAGCTACTAATCTTGGCGTCATTTCAATAGGCTGAGGTATGTCCTCTTCTTGAATGATAGAGACATTTAAAGACTTTATAAAATCTTTTATTGAATTTAATTTATCTACATCAGAGGTAGCAAAGGTTACAGCTGTTTCCATACTCAAAATATTTTTAAAGGTTACATAAAAGCAAAAAATCACCACTTGAAAAAGTAATGATTTTTTAATTTTCTCACTTTATTTCTTGAAGAGAAACATCCTTCAGGAAATGTACTTTTTTCAAATTGTTGGGAAAATGTTGGAAAAAATCACACTTTCTAAAACCTAACAAATTAAATACTAAGCACTTAAAAAGTAAACTTGTACTCGGAGCGGGACTTGAACCCGCACAGGCATTACTGCCCACTGGATTTTAAGTCCAGCGTGTCTACCGATTCCACCATCCGAGCCTTCTATGATAAACATAAAAAAAGAGCGAAAAACGGGGTTCGAACCCGCGACCTCAACCTTGGCAAGGTTGCGCTCTACCAACTGAGCTATTTTCGCTTATTTCTTTTCCAATAAATTCGCAACTGGCTTTTCCTTTATTTGCGGTTGCAAAGGTACAACAATTATTCATTCCTGCAAATTTTTTGAATACTTTTTTTATAACTTTTTTATACTACTATTATAACCTACATTCTCTCAGGAACTTGTATACCCAGCATTTTAAACGACTCTGCTATAATTTCTCCTATTTTCTTGCTCAACATTACCCTAAAATCACGCTTGCTCTCCTCTTCCTCTCCCAAAATCGATACATTTTGGTAAAACGAATTAAAGTCTTTTACCAAATCATACACATAATTGGCAATAATAGCAGGACTATAACTATCAGCCGCATCTTGTACAACCGACGGAAATAGGGTGATGCTCTTTAACAAAGCCTTCTCTTTTTCGTGTAAACCATTAACTTTCTCTATCGCTGCTTCATTCCTACCTCCCATTTCAGCATACTTGCGCATAATCGACTGGATACGAGCGTAAGTGTATTGTATAAACGGACCTGTATTCCCTTGAAAATCGATAGACTCTTTAGGGTCAAACAAAATACGCTTCTTGGGGTCTACTTTTAATATATAGTACTTTAAGGCTCCCAAACCTATGGTGTGATACAAGGCTTCTTTCTGCGCTTCGGTATAACCGTCGAGTTTACCGAGTTCTTGTGAAATCTCTTTGGCGGTTTGCTCCATTTCAGCAATAAGGTCATCGGCATCTACTACGGTGCCCTCGCGACTTTTCATCTTGCCACTGGGCAAATCTACCATACCATAGCTCAGGTGATACAAGTGTGATGCCCAATCGTAACCCAACTTTTTCAGGATAAGAAAAAGCACTTTGAAGTGATAATCTTGCTCGTTACCTACCGTGTACACCATTCCTTTTACGTCAGGATAGTCCTTCACTCGCTGGGTAGCAGTCCCCATATCTTGCGTCATATAAACCGACGTACCATCAGCACGAAGCACCAACTTCTCATCTAACCCATCGGCGGTAAGGTCACACCAAACTGAACCATCTTCTTTCTTGAAGAACACACCTTGCTCCAAACCGCGTTCCACAATGTCTTTCCCTAATAAATAGGTATTGCTCTCGTAGTAATACGAATCAAAATCAACACCTAAATTCTTATAAGTAACGGCAAAACCATCGTATACCCAGCCATTCATCTGTTTCCAAAGTTTTATTACTTCGGGGTTGCCTGCTTCCCATTGGCGAAGCATCTCTTGGGCTGCTACAAATATAGGAGCTTGTTTTTCCGCTTCTTCTTTGGTCTTCCCTTGTTCTACTAATTGCTGTATTTCAGCTTTGTACGCCTTATCAAACGCCACATAGTAATTCCCTACTAATTTATCACCCTTCAACCCTGTATTTTCAGGAGTCTCACCATTGCCAAAACGTTGCCACGCCACCATCGATTTGCAAATGTGTATCCCCCTATCGTTGATGATTTGCGTTTTATACACCTTATGTCCAGCTGCTTTTAATATTTCAGCTACCGAATACCCTAAGAGATTGTTGCGGATATGCCCTAAGTGCAACGGTTTATTAGTATTAGGTGATGAGTATTCCACCAAAATAGCCTCTTTGCTATTAGGCGTTGCCAAACCAAACTGAGGATTATTCTTCACTTCTTTTAAAAAGTCGATGTAGTAACTATCAGCAATTACAAGATTTAAAAAACCTTTAATCACATTGAAGTCAGTTACCAAATCACCTGCTTTCTCTTTTAAGTAACCTCCTATTTGTTCTCCTATCTGCACAGGATTACCTTTGATATGACGCAATAGCGGAAACACCACAAGAGTAACATCGCCCACAAACTCTTTTTTAGTCTGTTGCAATTCAACGCTTTCTAAGCTCACACCATACAGTTCCTGTACAGCTTGTAATATATGTTGTTTAAGAGTATCGTTTAAGTTCAACATTTGCAAATTCTTTCTTTTGAGAGGGCAAAGGTACAAATAATTTAATATATAAAAACATTTTGCTTTCAGTTTTATTCCCAGCGCCCACCTTCTTACCCTCAGCTTTTCCTCACTTTATCCCCCTCCTCCTTTTAGTCATCTATCGCTATTGATCCACTATTGACCCACTATTGAGCCATTGTAGACCCATTGTAGACCCATTGTAGACCCACTGTAGACCCACTGTAGAGCCACTATTGACTCATTGTAGAGCCACTGTAGAGCCACTGTAGACCCACTGTAGACCCACTGTAGACCCACTGTAGACCCACTGTAGACCCACTGTAACCCCACTATAACCCCACTCATTGTCCGATTATCCTATAAGCTTTGTATAGTCCTCTCCCTATTTCACCATTAATCACTAACCATTAATCATTAATCACTCGTATAGCCCGCACCTAATCTACTAATTTACCGACCATTATCCCACAACTCAAATAAAATGTTAAAATTTTTCTAATAAAAATTTGGTAGTTACAAAAAAAGAGAGTACCTTTGGCTCGCTTTTTAAGACATTTATTGGGCAATGAACTTTCCATCTGATTTAAAATACACTAAAGAACACATATGGGTGCGCATCGAAGGTGATATAGCCACAGCAGGCATTACCGATTTTGCTCAACACCAATTAAGCGACATTGTGTATGTAGAAGTAGAAACCATAGGCGATACCCTTAATGAAGATGAAATATTTGGCAGTATCGAAGCCGTAAAAACAATATCCGATTTATTTATGCCCCTCACGGGCGAAGTAATCGCGTTTAATGAACCGCTAAACCAAAAACCTGAGAAAGTAAATACCGACCCATATGGCAAAGGGTGGATAATACAACTGAAAATAAGCGATATTACCCAGTTAGATAATCTACTCTCAGCCGAAGCGTATAAAACCCTAATAAATGCTTAAAAAACACAAATACACTTTGTTATGGGGTATATGGACGATAGCTATTATCACTCTAAGTCTTATCTCATCCAGCGAAATGCCCAAAGCACCTCGCATTCCCTATTTAGACAAAGTTGCTCATTTCAGCTTCTATTTCGGTTACACAGCACTGTTTATATTAGCATTTAGAAGTAAATTATGGGCAGTAATCACCGCCTTGTTTTTAGGCGCAACAATCGAAATACTACAAGGCTTACTCACCACTACTCGCTCTGCCGACTATATTGATATGCTCTTCAATACATTTGGCACAGTTGTTGCTCTACTGTTTATGAGAAAGTATGAAAAGCTTTTCAGATAAAAAGTATATTTAATAACCTTTTAAAAGAAAATCATTATGCAACCTAAAAAAAATCCGAAAGCCGATTTGGCAAAAAGTAGCGGATTGTTCTTTGCCATAGGATTCGCTCTTGTATCAGCCCTTACCTTATGGGGGTTCGAAACAAAAGTGTATGACAAAAGCGTTCAAGACAACCGTACGTCAGATGTGGATAAGGCTCTTGACGAAAATCAAGAGAACTACACAATGGAGACCCCTCCTGAAACTCCACCACCTCCACCACCTCCAGCTCCTACAGCGGTAGAAGAAGTAAAAGTAGTGGAAAACGATACTAAAATCGAAGAACAAGTAATCGGTACTACTGAAACTACTAAAAATGAGCAAATAGCTAAAGTAGAAGAAATTAAACAAACTGTAGTAGAAGAAGCTCCTGATGTAGATGTACCTTTTACTATTATCGAAGATAAACCTATGTTCGAAGCTTGTAAAAACGTTCCTAAAGATCAACAAATGAAATGTTTTCAAGAAAACTTGAACAAACACGTAGTAAAGAACTTTAGTTATCCACAAGCAGCTGCCGAAATGGGTATTCAAGGAAAAGTTTTTGTAAACTTTCGTATCAATACCGATGGTACTATTACCGTTTTAGGAGTACGTGGCCCCGATAAAGTTTTGGAAGAAGATGCTAAGAAACTTATTATGAAACTTCCTAGACTTATCCCTGGTAAACAACGCGGTAAACCTACACCGGTTACTTTTGCTTACCCTATCAACTACAAATTACAAAATAACTAAAAAACAAAAGCCAATAGTAAAGTACTATTGGCTTTTTTATTTAACGTCAGTTCGATATATACAATACTGATTGATTTACAGCTGTGTCTACATTGTAATCTGTGAAATCTAATAGCGAAGCTAGTTATCTGTTGGTTTTTGTTCCATAATATTAAAATCTATTTGTGTCTAAATCTGTGTAATCTGTGCGAGACTTTCAGGCAACTTGTTGCCTATTTGTTTGATTTGTATAGATTTGTAAGATTTCTGTAGCGTAAGCTACACTTTTCTTACGTCGAACTCACATTATTAATAATTCTACATTATTGTTAAGCAAAAATGATTTGCATTTGTTTGTAGAGTCAAAGTCCTCAAAACTGAATGTGTAAGGCAATTCGCGATTCTTAAGGTAATCTGTCTTAATCTTAACTTTTAACTAATCGTTCCACAAGGCTTCTATCATTCGCCAATCGCTGTATTTTATTCTGTCCGCCGAGCTTTCCTTGCGACTTCATATAAGAAGCAAAACCGCCTTCGGGAACTTCGGTAATTTTGAGCGGTTGGAGTACTTTACCTTGTATAAGGTCGTAGTAATACATATTCTGTTTTTGTAGTGCCTCATCTATCACTTGGGCAAAGCGTTTCATATCGGTAGGTTTTTGCTCAAATTCTACAAACCATTCGTGATAAGGCAATTCACCCCCTACCGGATTCACCTGAGGAGCGACCGTAAATTCTGTGATACGCGCTCCCGTAGCCTCTAACCCCTCGCGCATTGCCTCTTCCACTTCTTTGCCAATCACGTGTTCGCCAAAAGCCGAAATAAAATGCTTGATGCGCCCCGTAACTACTATACGGTAAGGCGCAAGCGAAGTAAACTGCACCGTGTCGCCTATATTGTAACCCCAAAGTCCGGCATTGGTAGAAATAATGAGTGCATAGTTCACCCCCAGTTGTACATCCTGCAAAGCCACACGTTTAGGTGTTTCGCTGAAGAAAGTATCAGCTTCTACGAACTCGTAGAAAATACCCGAATTGAGCAGTAAGAGCATTCCTTTCTCTGTTTGACTATCTTGATAGGCAAAGAATCCCTCGCTGGCGGGATAGAGTTCTATGCTATCCACTTTGCGCCCGATGAGGTGCTCAAATTGTTGGCGATAAGGCTCGTAATTCACCCCTCCATAAATAAACAGATTGAAGTTAGGAAACAGTTTTCCTATTTTGATTCCTGAGCGCGTGTACAATCGCTCGAAGTACATCAGCACCCACGAAGGAATCCCACTAATCAAAGTCATATTTTTAGAGAAAGTTTCAGTAACAATGGCTTCTACTTTGGTTTCCCAATCTTCTATACAATTAGTTTTGTACGAAGGCATACGATTGCGCTGCAAATAAGCAGGTACATAGTGTGCCACTATACCCGAAAGTCGTCCTGTTTTAATGCCGTGTTTTTCGCCTAAAATAGGACTCCCTTGCAAGAAAATCATCTTTCCTTCTACAAAATCGGCTTTTTTAGTCTCGTGTATATAACATAAAATCGCATCACGTGCTGCCTGAATATGGAAGGGCATCGAGGCTTTGGTAATAGGGATATACTTCGCCCCGCTGGTAGTACCCGAAGTTTTGGCAAAATAGAGCGGTTTGCCTTTCCATAGCACATCTTTTTCGCCCCCCACTACCCTATCGATATAAGGACGCAAAGCTTCATAATCTCGTATAGGCACGCGAGCCACAAAATCTTCATACGTTTGGATTTCCTCAAAATGATGGTCACGCCCAAAAGCCGTATTTTTAGCTTGTGCTATAAGCGACTGGAATACTTTTTGTTGTGTGTCTATTGGAGCTTTAGCCCAGCGGTCTATCTTTTTTTTAACGATAGAGGCAAATATTTTGGATATATATGATTTAATCATAATGAAGTCTGTTTGACTCCGCAAAGATACTACTTTTTTTAATTTGCAATACGATAAGTATTAATTTTATAACAAAGCCATTCCTCTCTCGGCATCGTTTTACGCTATTGAGAAGAATGGCAAAAAAGGATTCTTGGATATTCACACTCTCCAAGAGTATTTTTAGTAAGGTATATCGTCTTCGGTTGAAGCTGTTGAAGGTGCGCCAAAAGCCTGCTCCGGATTCGCAGTAGGCACAGTTTCAAAAGCTACATTTTCATTCATCTTCGAAACAAATTCTTGTACCCCCATAGGCAAATAGCCTCCACTATCGTATTCCTCTAAATTTGCAAACCTTCCCAAATGTCCTTCAAACTTCAATCGGATACTATCCAAACCTCCATTACGGTGTTTAGCCACAATAAATTCAGCTTGTCCAGCGGTAGGTGTTCCTGATTCGTCGTCCCATTCTGTAATTTTATAGTATTCAGGACGGTAGATAAACGATACAATATCGGCGTCTTGCTCAATCGCTCCTGATTCACGTAAGTCGGATAACTGCGGACGCTTTTGCTGTCCAGGACGTGATTCCACATTACGCGAAAGCTGTGAAAGCGCTATTACGGGTATGTTCAGCTCCTTAGCGAGAGCTTTTAAGTTACGAGAAATTGTAGAAATCTCTTGCTCGCGGTTACCCACTCCTTTGCTACCTCCTGCCGTCATCAACTGTAAGTAATCAATGATAATTAGCTGAATGCCGTGCTGTGTAGAGAGTCGGCGCGCTTTAGCTCGCAGGTCAAAAATTGATATAGAAGGCGTATCATCTATAAAAAGTGGAGCCTTTTCAAGGTCTTTCACCTTAGTATTTAGCACATACCACTCGTGCTCTTCCAACTTCCCTGTACGCAATTTCTCTGACGACAGACCTGTTTCTGAGGAAATCAAACGCGTGATAAGCTGTACCGACGACATTTCCAACGAGAAAAACGCTACTGGTATCCCCTGCCCTACTGCTATATTTCTTGCCATAGAAAGCGTGAGGGCTGTTTTCCCCATACCTGGGCGTGCCGCTACGATAATAAGGTCGCTCGCTTGCCAACCTGAGGTGAGTTGGTCGAGCTTGGTAAAGCCCGAAGGTACTCCACTAAACCCATCAGTTTTATTAGAGAGGTCTTGTATTTTCTTGAGTGCTTTTATCACCAAATCTCCTGCTGCTTCACTGGAACGTTTTAGGTTACCTTGTGTTACTTCATAGAGTTTCTGCTCAGCACTGTCCAACGAATCAAACACATCACGAGTATCGTCATAAGCGTCTTCTATAATTTCCGAAGAAATTTCAATGAGCTTGCGCTTGATGAACTTCTGTAAAATAATACGCGCGTGAAATTCCACGTTAGCAGATGATGATACTCGTTGGGTGAGATTAATAAGGTAAAACTCTCCTCCCACCGCCTCCAAATTGCCATTTTTGCGAAGTTGTTCTGCCACCGTAAGCAGGTCGATAGCTTCCGATTCGTTGAAAAGTTCAAAGATAGCTTGATAGATAAGTTGATGTTGCTTTTTATAAAAAACTTCTGGGTTGAGTATGTCTATCACATCATCAACGCCTTTCTTGTCAATGAGCATAGCTCCCAAGATAGCTTCTTCAAGATTGAGGTCTTGTGGAGGAAGCTTCCCTCGCTCTAAACTCACTTGTGTTCGCGAGAATGGTTGTATTGCAGGAACAATTTCTGGTACTGATGTGTTTTCTGTTTCGTTCATACGGCAAAGATACGAAATAGTTTAATTTGGGGTAGATGATTTTACCCACAAACACTGTTAATAGTCTGTTGATAACTTCTGAAAAGTTTTCTTTACTCTTCTATTTAGCAACCGTTTACTATCTTCACTTTATAAAAAAAGCGCTTAAATAGCGCCTTTATAAGTTGTTGATATTATCATTTTCTTACTTCTCACTGAACACCCCCATCGCGAGGTACTTGTTCATTCGTTTTTCAACCAATTTATCGGTGGGAAGCTTCTTCAAATCCTTATAAGTGTCCAATATCACTTTACGAACAGTAGCAAACATCATTTCGCGATCGCGATGTGCCCCCCCGAGTGGTTCTTTAATAATCTCATCTATCAGTTTTAACTTCTTCATATCAGGGGCGGTGAGTTTTAGTGCTTCAGCAGCTTCTTTTTTGTACTCCCAGCTACGCCATAATATAGAGGAACAAGACTCTGGCGATATTACCGAATACCAAGTATTTTCAAGCATATACACTTTATCACCTACACCGATACCTAGCGCTCCTCCCGAAGCTCCTTCGCCTATGATAAACACTATTACAGGCACTTTCAAACGTGACATCTCCAAGATATTGCGAGCAATAGCTTCTCCTTGTCCGCGTTCTTCAGCTTCAATACCAGGGAAAGCTCCTGGCGTGTCTACAAAACTCACTATAGGAATGTTAAACTTTTCAGCTTGTTTCATCAATCGCAAGGCTTTGCGATACCCTTCGGGGTTTGCCATACCAAAATTGCGATATTGTCGCATCTTAGTATTTACTCCTTTTTGCTGACCAATGAACAAAAAACTCTGGTCATCTATCTTTCCAAAACCTCCTATCATCGCCTTATCGTCTTTCACTGTACGGTCGCCGTGAAGTTCCAAAAAAGTGTTTCCTGCAAGTGAGTTGATATAGTCAAGAGTATAAGGTCTCTCCAAGTGACGAGAGATTTGCACTCGTTGCCACGCCGTAAGATTACCATAAACTTCCTTCTTTACTTGGTTGAGTTTCTTTTCTATCTTCTTGCAAGCATCAGTCATATCCACATCACTTTCATTACCGATGACCTGACACTTTTCCATCTGTTCTTCAAGCTCTTTAATAGGTTGCTCAAAATCTAAATATTCCATAAACTAAGCGTTATTTGATTTTTTAGAATGCAAAGATATAAAATAATTTTGAATTACGAACTAATATTTTTTGTTTATAAGCCTAACTCCCTTTTTTTGTCCGGTAATTCTTCTAAGCAATTAAATGATTATCAACGTTTGTTCAATATAACTCCAACCCATTTGCTAATTTAATCTCCCGTCTCTTCTATCCCACCCATCTTACCTCGTCCCTCCCGTCTTCATTTGCTAATTTCCAAATCTGCTAATTCTCTAATTTCCCAATCCGCCTATCCACTTTCCGTCATAACCCTATTGTCTATGACCTAAGACCTCACACCTCCCCATTTTACTAATTTACTAATTTTCTAATTTGCTAATTCCCTAATTATCCCTTCTCCTTTCCGTCGTTACATTCCCCCTCTCCTTGGGAGAGGGCAGGGGAGAGGATTCCTTTTCTTTCGTCTCGAAACCCCGTTTTTAACATTTTTAGCACTGTTGTATTGTGTTATGAATCAACCTCTTATATACCCTTTCTATACCAATCGTCCAAGATTCGTATAAGCTTCCTATAAGCTCTCTATAAGCTAACCCCACCCTCCTTACAGCCTTTTTACACCAATTTTTCTCTCAACCCTCTTCCGATTTTCTTCATTTTCTTCCGATACCTCCTTAGTACCTCTGTTTCCTCTCCAACCCTTCTCGAAAACTCAGAGTTTTTCGGAGTTTTTTCGACAATTCTCAAATGTCTGACTCGTCCGGTCTGTCCTATAAGTTCGACCTGCCAAATAACTATTTTCATCTCTTCCTTTTACTAATTTGCTAATTTCTAAATTTACTAATCTACCAATTTTTGTTTAATTTCTAAGGCATAACCTCACCTCTTTAAATCGAAGTTACGTTGTCTTAAAAAATATTTTCCTTTTTTCTTTTCTATTAAAAAAAACTTCCGTACTTTTACCGAAATTTTTTAAACCGATACAATCTCATTATATAACGTAAGTATCATATATAAAATTACTAAAAATATAAAATTTAAAATTATGACAAAATTTAGAACAGAATCCGACCTTATCGGCGACTTGCAAGTGCCCGCCGATGCTTACTATGGCGTACAAACACAACGCGCCATCGAAAACTTCCGCATTACAGGAACTAAAATGGGTGATTACCCTGAGTTTGTAAAAGCTATTGGTTATGTAAAACTCGCCGCAGCTCAAACAAACCACGCTTTGGGATTACTCCCCGACGAACTACTCAAACCTATTTCTGAGGCTTGCAAAGAAGTAATCGAAGGGAAGTTTAACCATCAGTTCCTCGTAGATATGATTCAAGGAGGGGCTGGTACTTCGGTGAATATGAACGCTAATGAAGTAATAGCCAATCGCGCCTTAGAAATTATGGGGTATCCTCGCGGTGATTACCAACACTGCTCTCCTAACGACCACGTGAATCAATCACAGTCTACAAACGACGCTTACCCTACTACTGTAAAGTTAGCTGTTATCAAGATGAACGAAACGCTCATCAAGCGCCTATCATTGCTCATTGAGGCTTTTCGGAAGAAAGGTAAAGAGTTCGCCGATGTAATAAAAATGGGTCGTACCCAGTTGCAAGATGCCGTACCTATGACGCTTGGTCAAGAATTTGAAGCTTTTGCAGCCAACCTCGAAGAAGAAATCGCCCGCTTGCAAAGCAACGCCAAGCTCTTTTTGGAAATCAATATGGGAGGTACCGCCATTGGTACAGGACTCAACGCTCCTAAGGGATATGCGAAACTATGTGCCGAAAACTTAGCTAAACTCACAGGCGAAGCCTTCGTTACTGCTTCTAACTTGGTAGAAGCTACCCCTGATACCGGTTCATATGTAATTTATTCCTCTGCGTTAAAACGTATGGCTGTAAAACTCTCTAAGATTTGTAACGACTTGCGTTTGCTCTCTTCAGGACCTCGTGCAGGACTCAACGAAATCAACCTACCTAAAATGCAACCTGGTTCGTCTATTATGCCCGGCAAAGTAAACCCTGTTATCCCCGAAGTAGTGAACCAAGTATGCTTCAAAGTAATTGGTAATGACCTTACCGTTACCTTCGCCGCTGAGGCAGGTCAGTTGCAACTCAACGTAATGGAACCCGTACTCTGCCAGTGCATTATCGAGTCTATTGTATTCTTAGAACGCGCTATCGACACCTTGCGCACCAAGTGTATCGAAGGTATTACCGCCAATCGCGAAGTATGCCTCAATATGGTAAAACACAGTATCGGTATCGTTACAGCGCTCAACCCACATATAGGGTATAAGAACAGCACCAAGATAGCCAAAGAAGCCCTTGAAACAGGTAAGTCAGTGTACAATTTAGTATTAGAACACGGCTTGCTTTCTAAGGATAAGCTCGATGAGATTTTAGACCCCAAAAATATGTTAGGCGTTTAATAATTTATAAATTTAGAGATTTCAATATTCAACAAGAAAAGGCGTAACCTTTTTTAATATCAACTTCCAGTTACGCCTTTTCTTATAAAAACCAACAAAAATGTTAAGAGATAATACTACCCGTGCTAAGAATGCCATAATAATGTTGTGGATATCCTTTGCTTTTTTATTCATATTTCTGATTTCAGATATTTTTGAACTATATGTTATTAGAGAGTTCCTTGTAGGTGAAATAGATGACGAATTGTTTGCAAGAGCTGAACTGAGTGATGTTTTCTCAGGTATAGTAGGTATTTTGTGGCTTGTGATATTCATTATAATGAGTATTCTTTTTTTGATGTGGTTCAGGCGCGCTTATTACAACTTGCACCAACTGAAAAATAACCTCTCATATACCGATGGTTGGGCAGTAGGGAGTTGGTTCATTCCTTTTGCTAACTGGGTACTCCCATATCGCATAATGAAAGAAATATACGATAGTACTCGCAATCTTTTCATACAAAGGGGAGACATACAACCCAAACTACCTACTAATTTTGTAACCATTTGGTGGACGTTTTCAATTATTTCTTCTGTAGTAAATTACTTTGTTTTTAGAGCCTCTATGCTTGATGACCCTACTATCGAGATGTCATATACAACCTCAATTATAAATGTGATTGGTACCCTTTTGTTAATCATTTCCCTTTTTTTATGCATCAAAGTCGTAAAAGATTACGCCAAGGTAGAACCCTTATTATCCAATCTTCAAAAAGACGAAACTAATACTAATAATTTATGAAACACTATTTTAGAACAGTAAGTACCCTACTAAGTTTACTACTCTCTCCTTATTTATTAGCCCAACACAAGCCTTTGGGTGGTTTTGCTTATGGCACTCTCTCAGCCCCTACGGGTAAAGAATGGGAATCAGTAGAAGAACTCTCGCTTAACAAAGAGTACCCTCGTGCTTATTTCTTCTCGTTTAAAGACGAAAAGACGGCTACCCAAGTATTGCCTGAACATTCTCCCTATTGGAAATCTCTCAATGGGCAATGGCAATTCCATTGGTGCAAAACCCCCGAAGAGCGCCCCAAAGACTTCTATAAACCCGATTTCGACGCTTCTGCTTGGGAGTTGATTCCTGTGCCTTCTAACTGGAATATCTACGGTATACAGAAAAACGGTACACTCAAATATGGAGTGCCTATCTATGTAAACCAACCTGTGATTTTCTATCACGAGCGCAAGGTAGACGATTGGCGTAAAGGAGTAATGCGCACCCCTCCTAAAACGTGGACAACCTATGAGTACCGCAATGAGGTAGGTTCTTATATTCGCGATTTTGAAGTACCTACCGATTGGGACGGTCGTGAAATCTTCATCGATTTCGATGGAGTAGACTCTTTCTTCTACCTTTGGATTAATGGGCAATACGTAGGCTTTTCTAAAAACTCACGCAATGTGGCTTCTTTTGATATTACCAAATATCTACACAAAGGCAAGAACAAAGTAGCTGTAGAAGTATACCGCAATTCCGATGGTTCTTTTCTCGAATCACAAGATATGTTCCGCCTACCTGGGATATTTAGGACAGTAGCCTTGCGCAGTACTCCTAAGGTGCAAATCTTTAACCTCAACATTCTTACAGATACCCAAAACCTCACCGATTGGCAGTTAAAAGTGAATGCCGAAGTGCGCAACCTCAGCTCAAAAGCAGTCAAAGATTATCAAGTGCGCTATAACGTATACGAAGTCTCATTATATAAAGACGACGTTACCTCCTCTGCTACCAAAGGAAGTATTCCCCTAAAAACAGTAGCCCCTAACGCTATCGATAAGGTGAGCGGTACAATAACCGTAAAGAATCCTAAACTATGGTCGGCTGAGGAGCCTCATCGTTATGTGCTCGTAGCTCAACTTTTGGATAAAAAAGGAAAGGTGGTAGAAACAGTATCGTCTTACTTTGGTTTTAGAAAAGTAGAAATCAAAGATACTAAGGCTGAAGACGATGCTTTTGGAAAGGCAGGAAGGTATTATTATCTCAATGGTAAGACTATCAAATTTAAAGGCGTAAACCGTCACGAAAGTCACCCCGCACAAGGGCACGTGCTCACACATCAACAAATGGAAGAAGAGGTGATGATGATGAAGCGAGCTAATATCAACCACGTGCGCAACTCTCACTATCCACCCGACCCTTATTGGTTTTACCTCTGCGATAAGTATGGTATTTATTTAGAAAACGAAGCTAATATAGAGTCTCACGAGTATTACTACGGCAAAGAATCACTTTCTCACCCTAAAGAATGGGAAAAGGCACATACAGCCCGCGTAACCGAAATGGTAGAGGCTACCTATAATTCACCTGCCATTGTGATATGGTCACTTGGTAATGAAGCAGGCCCTGGTCAGAACTTTGTAACGGCTTATAATCACCTCAAAACACTCGATACTTCTCGCCCTGTACAATACGAGCGCAATAACGACATCGTAGATATGGGCTCTAATCAATATCCTTCCGTAGCGTGGGTACAGGGTGCTGCTACAGGTAAGTACGACATCAAATATCCGTTTCACATCTCGGAATACGCGCATTCTATGGGCAATGCCGTAGGGAATCTCGCCGACTATTGGGAGGCTATCGAAAGCTCCAACTTTCTATGCGGAGGTGCTATCTGGGATTGGGTAGACCAAGCGATGTACAACTATACCAAAGACGGCATTCGCTACCAAGCCTATGGAGGTGATTTTGGCGATTTCCCTAACGATGGTCAGTTTGTGATGAACGGTATTATCTTTGCCGATAGAACAGTAAAACCACAGTACTACGAAGTGCAGAAAGTGTATCAGAATATAGGCGTGAAAAAACTCAATAGTTTTACTTTTGAAATTTTCAATAAAGGCTATTTTACCGATCTTTCAAACTATGAGGGTATATGGAAACTCTATAAGAACGGTGTGCTTGTAGAAGAGCGTCCTTTTGAAGTGCCTTCTGTGATGCCACAGCAAAAATCAAGTGTGACCATTACCCCTGTAACCTTAGATAGCAATGAAGAATATTACAGTATTGTAGAATTCCGCCTTAAAGCAGATACCCCTTGGGCTAAAAAAGGATTTGTGCAAGCTCGCGAACAATTCTTAATGCAACCTGCTACCCAAAAGCCTTCTCTTTCCTCTGTAGCCAAAGGAGAAAAACTCACTCTTAGCAAAGACAAAAAGACCATTACCGGAAAAGACTTTTCAGTAACTTTTGATTTCGATAAAGGTACGATAGGCACACTACGCTATGGTGAGCATACTATTATTGCCAACAGCGACCTAAGTCTCAACGCTTTCCGCGCCTTCACCAATAACGATAACTGGATATACGAACAATGGTTTGAAAAAGGATTGCATAACCTGCGTCATAAAGCCATTGCTTCCTCAGTGAAACCTAATAAAGAAGGTGGTTATACATTCTATTTCACGGTGGAATCACAAGCGCCTAATGCAGCTAAAATAACAGGTGGTGCCAGCTCAGGACGCAATAAGATAGAGGAACTTACCCACCAGAAATTTGGTGCAAACGACTTTAAGTTCACTACCAACCAAATTTTCACCGTCTATCCCGACGGCTCTATCGAACTACAAGCCAGCGTGGTGTCTAACGATGCCTCTTTGGTATTGCCACAGTTAGGCTATTTACTCAAACTGCCTAAAGAGTACGAGAATTTCACCTATTACGGTCGCGGTAAACAAGATAATTATCCCGACCGCAAATCAGGAGCTTTTGTAGGTCTCTACACCGGTAAGGTAGCCGATGAATTTGTGCCTTTCCCTAAACCACAAGATATGGGGCAACACCAAGAAACCCGCTGGGCAGCTCTTACCAACGCTCAGAGCGCCGGCGCAGTGTTTGTAGGCGCAGAGCCGCTATCGGTAGCAGCTTTGCCTTATAAAGCTATCGATATGACTTTGGCAGGACACCCCTACCAATTACCAGAATCTGACGGCGTGTACTTGCAACTGAACATAGGCAACACAGGTTTGGGCGGACATAGTTGCGGTCCTCGTCCGTTGTTGCGTGACCGTTTGTTAGCAACCCCTCATAATTTCGGTTTCGTCATTCGTCCAGCCAAAGAAGATTTGCAAACCATAACCAATGTAAGAGCAAGCGGTGAGCAACCTCTTTCTATTACTCGTAGTAAAGTAGGGAAAGTATCTATCAGTACAGCCAATACCCTTGCAACTATCTATTACAGTATCAATAATAGCAAAGCACAGAAATACACCCTTCCTTTCGATTTGCCTAACGGAGGTATTGTAAAAGCGTGGTTTGCAGGTAATGAAACTCAAAAGTACGCCCTTACTTTCGGTAAAGCTGAAAGCACGGCAATGGAAGTAATTTTCGCCAGCAGTGAAGAAGCAGGCGTAGGTGACGCCAAACATTTAGTAGATGGCGACCCCAATACCATTTGGCACTCCGCCTATTCAGTTACTGTAGCCAAACACCCACATTGGGTAGATTTTGATATGGGCAAGGTAGTTAATGTAAAAGGCTTTAGCTTTACCCAGCGCACTGATAACTGGAGCGGAAAGGTAAAAGATTACCAAATACAACTGAGCAACGACGGTAAGAACTGGGGCGACCCCGTGAAAGTAGGAGCTTTTAAAGATGTGAGTAGCGCCCAACAAGTGTTGCTCGACAAAGTTGTAAAAGCACGCTATGTGCGTTTCACCGCTCTAAGTGATTTCTATGGTGAAGATTTTGCCACAGGTGCCGAATTTATGGTGATATTAGAATAGAAATTTAATTTGTTGTCATTGTAAGTTAAATTAAATTTAATTGAGGGGAGGCTGGCTCTTAAAGAGCCAGCCTCTTCTGTTATTCGTTATTCACCATTCGTCAATCCTTCCTTTTTCTTTCGTCTCAAAACCTCTTTTTTAACATTTTTATCCTTGTTATATTATACTATTATTCAACCACTTATATACCCTTTCTATACCAATCTTCCAAGATTCGTATAAGCTTCCTATAAGCTCTCTATAAGCTAACCATACCCATCTAATAGCCTTTTTTCATCAAAAACCCTCCCTCCCTTCTTCCGAACTCCTCCGTTTCCTTTCGCTCTCTCTAACCTATCCGATTTGTCCGACAAGTCTCACCTATCAATAAACAATTTTTATCACTACTCATTT
>NZ_AJZR01000010.1:0-12272 GCF_000271925.1 Capnocytophaga sp. oral taxon 412 str. F0487
AACAAGGCTAAAAATGGTAAAAACGGGGTTTCGAGGCGAAAGAAAGAGAATCCTCACCCCGTCCCTCTCCCAAGAAGAGGGGGAATGTAGGGACGGAAAAGGGAAGAAATAATTAGAGAATTAGCAAATTAGAAAATTAGTAAATGGGGAAGTATGAGCTCTTAGGCAATAGGCAGTAGGGGAGAAACCTCCCCCTAGCCCTCTCAATGAGGGGGAATGTGGCGAGTCATTTATTCGGTAAGCCCCCGAACCCCCGAAGGGGGACAAGCTGGAAAAGGAGACAAACCTCCTCCTTTACGCATACTCTGCTATCTTTGTGCACATACTCAGTTGTCGCTGGCTATCTTCAAAAGGGAAATTGTAGCGACCAAAGGGGAGTTATCAGATGTTTGAGAGAGACTCGCAGGAGAGGGACAATAGAGACGTAAGGGGAGTTGTGGTGATGATCATATCGGACTAATGTTGATTAATGTGAGTTTGATAGTCTATTTTATTGCTAATTGTAAATTGTTTTGTATCTTTGTCGCATTAATGATTAACCATTTATAACTCATTATTAACTATTATGAAACATTTACTATTAAGCCTTTTAGCTTCCTTATGCACCATAGGAGTCAAGGCACAAGAAAAACTTCCTAATGTTATCTTTATTTTGGCTGACGATTTAGGTTACGGCGATATAGAGCCTTACGGTCAGCAAATTATCAAAACACCCCAACTCAGCAAACTCGCTGATGAAGGAATGAAGTTTACTCAGTTTTATACAGGTACATCTGTGTGTGCGCCCTCTCGCGCTTCGTTTATTACAGGGCAAACTACGGGTGAAACGCACATACGCGGTAATGAAGAAGTGCGTGAGCCAGTAGATGGGCAAGCACCTTTACTTGCTAACGACCCATCGGTAGCACAACTTTTTAAGAAAGCAGGCTATAATACGGGTTGTTTTGGTAAATGGGGTTTAGGTATCGTTCCTTCCGAAGGGAATCCGCTAAAACAAGGGTTTGATACTTTTTTTGGTTATAACTCGCAGTTCCGCGCTCATCGCCGTTATCCTGCTTTCTTGTGGCACGACAATGAAAAGGTGCTCATTCCCGAAAACGGAAACTATGAGCGCCAAGAGGTTTATGGCGAAGACCTCATACAAGAAAAAATATTGGATTATATAGGCAAACAAACAGCTGAAAAGCCTTTCTTTATGTGGCTTACTTATACACTTCCACACGCCGAATTGGTAGTGCCTCACGACAGTATTTACGCTTCGTACGAATATCTCCCCAAGAAACCTTATAAAGGGGTGGATTACGACAAGATTACTCCTAAACCTTTTGGCTGGGCAGGTTATATGTCGCAACCGCATACTTATGCCACTTATGCGGCTATGGTGAGTCGGTTAGACAAGTATTTGGGAGAAATACGCAAGCTCCTTAAAGTTAAAGGGCTTGATGAGGATACCATTATTATCTTTGCGAGCGACAATGGGGCACATCGCGAAGGTGGTGCTGACCCTAAGTTCTTCAACTCCTCAGCAGGATTGAGAGGTATTAAACGCGACTTGTACGAAGGCGGTATACGTACCCCTTACATTGTGTATTGGAAAGACAAGATAAAGGCAGGTAGCGTAAGCGACCACATAGGGGCTTTTTGGGATATGATGCCTACCTTTGCTGAGATTACGCATCAGAAGTATGTGCCTAATAGGCATCAGGTGTCGTTTTTACCTACGCTTTTAGGGAAGAAACAACAGCAACAGCATAAATACCTTTATTGGGAGTTTCACGAAATGGGAGGTAGACAAGCAGTGCGTTATAAAAACTGGAAAGGAGTACGCCTAAACGTGAATAAAGATAAAAACGCTCCTATTGAGTTGTACGACCTTACTACTGACCCTGCTGAACAGCACAACCTCGCCGAGAAATATCCTAAGATAGTGAAGAAAATAGAGCGATTTATGGAACAAAGCCATACACGCTCAGAGCTCTTTCCTTTTGATTGGGAGACAAAGAAATAAAACTTACTAAGGAGGAAGAATGATAACTTAAAAGCCTTTACCTAATCAGTATTTAGGTAAAGGCTTTTAAGTATTGATATTATAGACTTTAAAAATGCTCTAAGAAGCAGGTTTAATGAGCTTTTTTATCTATTTTATTCTGCTTGGAGTCATAAGTAAAAGGCACTTTCCAAGTGATTAATAGTGCAGGAATAGTGCAAATCATTACCAATAAGAAGAAGTGTTGATATCCTAAATATTTACTGAGGAAACCACTAATCATACCAGGAACCATCACTCCTAAGTTCATCAGGCTATTGGCGAAAGCATAGTGAGCCATTTGGTATTTACCAGGAGCTATTTGTTGCATCATAAAGAGGGTAAGACCTACAAAACCGAAGCCATAACCAAAGTACTCACCTACAATTCCCAAAGCGATAGTAGGCAAGTGAGAGGGCAAGAAATAAGCAAAAAGTAGATACACTACAAATGGAATATTAAAAGCACACGCCAAAGTGAAAAGAGCTTTGCGCAACCCTACACGAGAGACAAAATAGCCAGCTGAAATAGAGCCTACAATAAAAGCAATAACTCCCGCAGTACCGTATACTAAGCCATATTCTTGTTCGGTGAGCCCTAAGCCTCCTTTATCAGTTTTAGCAATGAGGAAAAGAGGGGCTATCTTCATAGCTAATCCTTCTGCAAAACGGTATAAGAATATAAAAAACAAATAATAAAAAATATATTTCTTTCGGAAGAAAGCTACAAAAATACCCCATAGTTCTTTCATTTTTACATTAAAATCACCGGCTTGCTGAGGTTTAGTATCTTTTGGCAAAGCATAAAGGTGATATAGACCTACGAGACCTAAAATAGCAACACAAATGCTAAGAATCAGTTGCCAAGAAGCAATTACACTCATACCTTTTGCTTTTACGAGCCAACCTGCTAAGAAGATAAGACCACCATTGGCAAGCACTTTTGCTAAGTTATAGAAAGCACCTTGCCAGCCAGAATATACACTTTGGGTAGCTGTGTCCAATTGTTCCATATACATTCCGTCACCTGCAATATCGTGAGTAGAACCGCTAAGGGCAATCACTCCTAATAAGGCTAAACACACAGTGAAAAAGTTAGGCAGAGGTAACGAAAAGACAATACAACCGAATAAAGCTGCTGATACTAGTTCGGTAATGACAATATATTGTTTTTTAGTACCATAGAGCTCCATTATTACACTGATAATAGGTTTTAATGACCAAGGTAAGATGAGTAAAGAAGTCCAAAAAGCGTTCTGGTCGTCAGGAATACCTAATCCTTTGAAGATAATAGGAAAAACTAATGAAAGCATCACAAAGGGAAGCCCCATAGCGAAATAGGTGGTAGGCACCCAAGTAATAGGATTTTTCTTTTTCATAATGGTTGTTTATATTACTTCATTTTAAAAATCAGACAAAAGTACAAAATAATTACAAATTGGCAAGTTAGCAGATTAGCAAGTTTGAAAATACCCTAAATATACCAAAATAACTTATCAATTAAGTACTTTAAGTGCGGTTATTATTCTTTTGTTTTCTTAGCATTCATTGCTTTATAGAAGGCAGCGCGACTGAGAGGCTCATAGCTATCGGCTTCTCCTAACAAGCGTTGCTGGTCGTTAGAAACTTTGCGAAAACTATAATTGGCGAGGTTGCCAGTACGTGTACAAACAGCGTGTACCTTAGTAACATACTCGGCAGTAGCCATTAAGAAGGGCATAGGTCCGAAGGGCTTTCCTTTATAGTCCATATCGAGTCCTGCTACGATTACACGTACCCCGCGATTGGCGAGCTCATTGCACACGTGTACTATCTCGTCGTCGAAAAACTGTGCTTCGTCTATGCCTACCACATCGCAACCATCGGCAAGAAGCATAATGCTGGCAGCGGCTTCTACGGGTGTAGATGGAATTTCATTGGCGTTGTGCGATACGATATTGGTATCATCATAACGCGTGTCGAAACTGGGTTTAAATATCTCTACCTTCTGTTTTGCAAATTGGGCACGACGTAATCGGCGAATCAGTTCTTCGGTTTTGCCTGAGAACATCGACCCGCATATTACTTCTATCCAGCCTGTCTTTTCGTTGTCGTTTACTGTATTCTCTAAAAACATCACTTAAAAAGTATATAGTACTCCTACTCCTAATACTTGCTTGAACTGAGTGCGTGCTCCATAGTTGTGCACTTCACCATTAGGTGCTTTGTAGGAATAAAACTTTACATCGTCGTCGTATTTGATATGCACCCCTATACGCGCTTGCACGTAGCTATTTACCTTCAAGTTGAGATTAGTTTCCCAATCCACATCTATATTTCCGAAGTTTTTAAGGTAATCGCCATAAAAGTTGAAGGAAGTATTGAGTATCATATTCTCCATCACTTTCTTGTCCCAGCGACCGGACACTGAAAAACCGAGTTCGTTATGAGTACGCTTACCTTTCTTCAGAATAGTACCGTCAGGAGCACGCTGGGCTCTTTCTACCCCGAAAGCACCTTCATCGGCTAAACGTTGGTCGAGTACAGCAGTAGTTTTAAGTGTGATAGGTGAAAGGAAAATACTGAATTTTATCTTTGAAGGAGCATATTCAGTACCCAAACCAAAGGTGATATAAGCAGGGGCAAAAAATTTGGAGATAGGCTTTTCTACATCGGGATAGTTGTACCCGTTGCTGATTTGTGAAAGAAACTGATAGCGCGCCGTGTAATACCAAAACGACTGTGAGTCGCCTCGATAGCCAAACGATGAGATGAGTGAGAGTTTATCGTCGGTTTTGCGCACTTCGCGTCCTTTTTGAGCATTAATACCGTAGTTGATTTCTAATTCGTTGTCCCAAAAGAAAGTGCGTTCGGTATAACGACGACGGAATTTGGCATTAAATATCCCCGAAATAGAACTTTCTCCTCCTGCACTCCAATTAGAAAAAGCTACCTCGCTCATATTAAGGCTCACTTGATTAAATTTGAACCATTTTTGTTGTGCTAATTTAAAACGGTTGAAAGTGAACTTTAACGCTTCGGTATCTTTCATTACCTTTACCGTATCGGACTTTACAGGGGCTTCGTACGTTCTTGCTTTGCGCACTTGCCCAAAAGCGGTAAAGGAGGTAAGAAACAGTAGAACAATGAGTTTTTTCATACAGAGAATCGTGCTAAATATTTCAGGGGGCAAAGGTAATGATAATTTGCTAATTTGGCAATTAGCAAATGAACTAATAAATGTAAAATGGAATGAATATAGCTGGTGAATGCTTGACAGACAAAGCGTAATGAAAATGTAATAGTAGGGGAGAGGTATAGAATGAGAAGTAATTATCAGATTAGAAAATTGGAAGCTTGACAGATTGCTGAAAAAATCTTAATGTTTGTTAAATGTATGTATTTTTTTCAATTATTAAAAAGAAAAATACAACATAGTCTCTTACACTGTAAAAAGAGTTAAAATGTTATTATTCATTTAAATAAAAGATTTATCATACTTGTCTCTTCACTGAAGCTTAACCGAAGGAAGAACGAACCTAAGACGAAGGAAAGACGAACCTAAGACGAAGGAAAGGTGTTAGTTAGTTGAATGTCAATAGGAAGAAAGGGCTTTTAAAACTGTTGAGGGAAAAGTGTTAAAAACGTGAAATGGTTGAAGAAAAAGCAGTTTTTGTTCTTTCACACATTGGCTTATTTTGTCAATCTGCTAGATCTCTAATTTTTAAAAACTCTTCTTTGAGCGTCTCTACTTTGCCGTGAGGAATAAAACTATCAGGAAGGGTGATAATTTTCAGCGGAGTGGTATAGCTGTGCTGGGTAGCAAATTCGGCTACCGCACTGCCTAAACCGCCTGTGCTTCCTTCTTCTACTGTGATTACTTTTTTATAAGAACGGAAGATATGATGTAGCATCGCCTCGTCCAAAGGTTTGAGAAAACGGGCATCGTAATGGGCATATTTTTCGGGTTCAGCAGTTTGAGTGAGCTGTTGTTGTACATTTTCGGCAATGGCGCCAATGGTGAGTACGGCTATCTCGCTACCTTCTTTTAGCTGTTCGCCTTTGCCTATAATTAGCTGTTGAAAAGGTTGTTGCCAATCGGTTTGTGTACAACGACCACGAGGATAACGAATCGCAATAGGGTGCTCGAGCGATTGCTGGGCGGTATAAAGCAAATTGCGCAACTCGGTGGCATTACGCGGTGAAGCGATAATGAGGTTAGGAATAGGGCGTAAGAATGCCATATCAAACACTCCGTGATGGGTGGCACCGTCTTCGCCTACGAGTCCTGCACGGTCTATACAGAATATTACGGGCAGGTTTTGGAGGGCTACATCGTGGATAAGCTGGTCGTAAGCGCGCTGTAAAAATGTGGAATATACCACACAGTACGGTATAAAACCTTGTGTAGCCCAACCGGCAGCAAAGGTAACCGCGTGTTGTTCGGCAATACCCACGTCCATTACCCTATCGGGGAATGCCTTTTGCATAGCCGTGAGTCCGCTACCACTACTCATTGCAGGGGTAATGACAACTATCTTGGGGTTCTGCTGGGCGAGTTCGGTGAGGGTTTGCCCTACTACGTCTTGATATTTAGCAGGGAGAGCAGAGTTTTCAGGCAGAGGGTTGCCTGTGATTTTATCGAATTGTGAAGGGGAATGGAAAAATACTTGTGAGGCTTCGGCTTTGGGGTATCCTTTACCTTTGGTGGTGACTACGTGCAGGAGGCGCACTCCACTGGCTTGCTTTTCGGCTTTGAGTGCCGAGATGAGCGCGGGGAGGTTGTGCCCGTCTACTACGCCTTTGTAGGTAATCCCCAAAGCACTAAAAAAGGCACTGCGGGTAGCGTGTTCGGTTTTCAGTTGGGCAAGGTAATGAGAGAATGCTCCTACGGTGGGATCGATAGCCATTGCATTGTCGTTCAGTATAATGAGCATATTGGCATCGGTGGTGCCTGCATAGTTCAGAGCCTCGAAAGCCATACCACTCACAATAGAAGCATCACCTATCACGGCTATATGTTGTCGCTCTTTATCGCCTGCCAAAGCCGATGCCATTGCCATACCCAAGACAGCAGAAAGAGAGGTAGATGAGTGTCCCGTACCAAAAGCATCGTACTGACTTTCGTCTCGTTTAGGAAAACCACTGATACCTTCTCGCTCACGTATATGCGTAAAAGCCTGGTTTCTACCGGTGAGGATTTTATGAGCATAACTCTGGTGCCCTACGTCCCATACTAGTATATCGTGAGGAGTATCGAACACATAGTGCAACGCAATAGTAAACTCTACCACTCCGAGACTTGCACCTAAGTGCCCACCTCGTGTAGCAATAACCTCTATAATGCGGTTGCGGATTTGTTGCGCCAGAGCAGGAAGAGAGGTTATAGGAGTATTTTTTAGTTGTTGCATATTAAGCTTACGCTATAGAAATTCAACAAAGAAATTAAAAAGGATAAGGTTTGTGCCTTAGAAATCAAACAAATCTATTCAAATCAAACAATTAAAAAAGAAGTGTAGATTGTATTTGAAACTTTGGCTGAGTTTGCGACGCACTCATTGACTAAAATGTTAATTTTCAAATATGCTAATTCTTTCCTTTATTGACCAATTTCACTACTAACATTATCAGAGCCCCCATTGCTACAAAAGCTATTAAAGAAAAATACCAATAGGTAATGAATAAGCCTTTTAGTATCACGGCAAAAACCACCACAAAGAGGATAATTGTCGCTACTTCGTTGAGCATTCGCAGTTGTACCGAAGTAAGAGAGGCGCGCCCCGCTTGGAGTCGTTTCATTATGCGCCAAGAATAGTAATGATATACAAACAAAAAGGCGATGAATAGCAGTTTGACGTGAAACCATCCTTGTTTAATAAGCGTCCACTCGCCATCGTCGTATAGCATATAGAGTCCGCTAAGAGTCATCAGCACCAGCGCCGGCACGGTAATGATGTTCCACAAGCGCTCTTCCATAAAGCTGAATTGTTTGTGGAGAATTGAGCGTTCGGGGTCATCTTTTTCCAAGGCTTCGGTGTGATAGATAAATAGTCGCACCATATAGAAAAGCCCTGCGAAGTAGCTCACTACAAAGATGATATGTATGCTTTTAGCAATAAGGTAATCGGTCATTAGAAATATTTTAAGCGTTTCAGATTACAAAGATAGGAATTAATTAGCTAAAATTAAAAAAGAAGTCGTCCGAAAAGTTTTAATCTTATCTTTCATCTCTTGTCTCTTCATTAATCCAAGAGGAGAGAGCTTGTACCCACAGGTCGGAGTCGTTGAGGCAGGGAATCATTTTAAAATTTTCGCCACCATTTTTGCGGAAAGATTTACCTCCTACTATTTCTATTTCTTCGAGAGTTTCTACGCAATCGGCGACAAAGGCAGGAGCGATGACCGCTAATTTCTTTACACCATTTCGGGCAAGTTCTATAATTTTATCGGAAGTGAAAGGGGTAATCCACTTATCCTTTCCCAAGCGCGATTGAAACGCTTGTGAGTATTTTCCTTTTTCTAATCCTAACTTTTCTGCCAATAAGCGAGTAGTCTCAAAACAATGACTGCGGTAGCAGTGCCTTCCTTCTTCGCTGTAAGGGTCGCAACAAGTTACACCTTCTACAATGTGTTTGTGTGCAGAGGTAGGTGTGGTTTTGTAGAGATGGCGCTCGGGTACACCGTGATAAGAAAAGAGCAAATGGTCGAAAGGAGCTGTCCCTAAATGAGCGCGTACTACCTGCGCTAAAGCCTCGATATACTCGGGGCGATGGAAGAAAGCAGGAAACTTGGTGAGGCGCATATTAGGATAAGAGGCTTTGATGAGTTTTTCGGTGAGGACTTCAATGGTTTCGGTAGTAGCCATTGCGTATTGAGGATAAAGAGGAATGAGGAGTACTTCATCAACTCCTTTGCTGTGTAATTCTTTTAGTGCATTGGCGATATTTGGGTTGCCATAGCGCATAGCTAATACTACGGGTACAGAGACTTTACGCTGTACTTTTTCAGTAAGCCAACGACTAATGACAATAAGAGGAGAACCTTCGCTCCACCATATTTTTTGATAGGCTTTACTGGTTTTAGGTGGACGCGTATTGAGAATAACCCCGTGTACCAAAGCATAGCGCAATAGGTAAGGCAGGTCGATGACGCGTTCGTCCATTAAAAATTCTTTTAGATATCGTTTAATGTCTTTTATTGCGAAGGAATCGGGTGATCCTAAATTTACGAGTAATACTCCTTTGGGCATTTTTAGTTAAGTGAAAAGTTAAAAGTTAATCGCCTGTGCGGTTCGCATTTTTCATTTGTCTGAGAGCGCTTTCAGCGAGTTCTTCCTCTACGTCAGCTTCGGGTTTGTCTTTCTCCATCTTACCGTCTTTGCGCTTTTGGGCACTTACGGAGAGAATACACCCTAAGGCTAAGCACGTCATCCATAGTGATGTACCCCCACTACTGATGAGAGGTAGGTTCTGCCCCGTTACGGGAAAGAGTTCTACTGCTACTCCCATATTAATGATTGCTTGCAAGAGTATTGGGAAACCTAAGCCTAATACTAATAACTGTCCGTAGAGGGTAGGTGCTTTTTGTGAGATGACTACAATGCGAATGAGCAATAGTATGTAAAGCACCATTATAACGATAGCTCCTAATGAGCCATATTCTTCGGTGATGATAGCATAAATAAAGTCGGAGGAACTTTGAGGGAGGAAGTTTTTCATTGTGCTTTTACCTGCTCCTTGTCCCATTATACCTCCTTTGGCAATAGCCATTTTGGAACGTTCTATCTGATAGCCTTCTTTGTTGTCCTCGCCTCCCATAAACGATTCGATACGACTCATCCAAGTATCTACCCTATTGGGGAAAGCTTCGGGGAAGGCTTTTACTACTAATAAGAAAAGTGCAAGGAAAACAATTGCAATGCCTATAGCTGAAAAGATATGTTTCATTGGGAAACGACCCAAGAAAGTGAGCATCAGCACTGAGCTGAGGATTAGCATTGCGGTGGATAGGTTAGAAAGAAGCACTAAGGCTGCAATCACTCCTACGGGCATCCACAGGGGTAAGATAGTTTCTTTGAAAGAGAGTTTTTTGCCGTAGTTTTTAGCTAAATAAGAAGCTACATAAGCCATCAGCATTACCATTGCGAAGGTGGAGGGCTGAAAGGAGAAACCCCCTACGCTGAGCCATCGACTGGCGTTTGCCCCTTCGATGGTGCTTCCAGAAAGGTTTGCAAAGATGAGCAGGAGCACCGCTAAGATAAGCCCCAGTTTAGAAGCGGGACGGAAAAAACGATAAGGTGTACGATGTACGATATAAAGAGTGAGATAGCCGACCCCTACAAACACCAAGTGCTTGATGAGGTAGCCAAAAGGAGTACCCTTACCCACTACATACACTAAGTTGGTACTGGTGCTGTACACCGCCAAGAAGGAGAAGAGGGTAAAGACGAGTATGAGCGCCCAAAGGGTTTTATCGCCTTTGATATGTGAGGCTATCCATTCGCGCATTATTACAGTTTCTGAACGGCTGCTTTAAAGAGGTCTCCGCGTTCTTCGTAGTTTTTAAAGAGGTCGAAGCTGGCGCAAGCGGGGGATAATAGTACTGTATCGCCTTCTTGAGCAAAACCTTGTGCTAATTTTACAGCTTCGTCCATTGAGCGGGTTTCGACAAGCGTGCCTATTGTGTTGTAAAACGATTGAATAATAGGGGTATTATCGACTCCGAGACATACAATAGCTCTTACTTTTTCGTGTACATAAGGTAAAAGAGAGTTATAGTCGTTGCCTTTGTCTTGTCCGCCAACTATCCACACGATAGGAGTTTTAATGGTGTCGAGAGCGTAAAATACTGAATTTACGTTAGTAGCTTTGGAGTCGTTTACGTAAGTAACGCCATCTACTACTTTCACCTCTTCGAGACGGTGGGGAGCACCTTTAAAGCCTTTGAGACTTTCGCGCAATGAGTTGTTGCGGATATTTACCAAGCGGGCAGCTACACTTGCTGCCATTGTATTTTTAATGTTGTGCTTGCCACGAAGGCTAATTTCTTCAACGTCGATTTCAGTAGTTTGATTCTCTAACATAATGTATATTTTATTATCTTTTAAGAAAGCTCCTTGTGGGAGTTCTTTCTCTATAGAAAAAGGTATAAGTTTAGATTTTATAGTATGGGTGCTGAGCCACTGTGTAATTACCTCGTCGTCGGCATCATAGATAAGGTAATCATTTTCAGTTTGGTTCATCGCGATACGGAATTTAGAGTTGATATAGTTTTCGAACTTATAGTCGTACCTATCGAGATGGTCAGGAGTTATGTTAAGCAACACGGCGATATGAGGGGCGAAATGCTCTATGCCGTCTAACTGAAAGCTACTGATTTCGAGTACATAATACGGTGGATTTTCGGTAGCTACTAATTCGGCGAAGCTATAACCTATGTTTCCGCCAAGCCCCACTTGCAATCCCGCTTCTTTGAAAATGTGATGGGTGAGCAAGGTGGTAGTGGTTTTACCATTACTACCTGTGATGCCTACAATGAGGCTATCGGTATATTGGCTTGCAAATTCTATTTCAGAAATCACAGCAATGCCTTTTTCGTGAGCTTTTTTGATGATAGGTGCTTTATCGGGGATACCTGGGCTTTTCATAATCACATCGGCTGAGAGAATTTTCTCTTCGGTGTGTGTGCCTTCTTCCCACTGAATGCCTTCTTTGTTAAGAGTTTCGCGGTAGTGAGGTTTTAGGGAGCCTTTATCGGAAAGGAATACTTCCCAGCCTTTTTGCTTACCGAGAATGGCAGTTCCTACACCACTTTCACCACCTCCTAATATTACTAAACGTTTCATTGATAAAACCTCGTTTTGTTGAGGTGCTTATTATTTTTGGGCAAAGGTACAAAACAAATAAAAATTAGCAAGGGAGAAAGCGAAAAAAAATAAATAATGACAGAAATGAGGAAATGAGGAAATGAGGAAATGAGGAAATGAGGAAATGAGGAAATGAGGAAATGAGGAAATGAGGAAATGAGGAAATGAGGAAATGAGGAAATGAGGAAATGAGGAAATGAGGAAATGAGGAAATGAGGAAATGAGGAAATGAGGAAATGAGGAAATGAGGAAATGAGGAAATGAGGAAATGAGGAAATGAGGAAATGAGGAAATGAGGAAATGAGGAAATGAGGAAATTAGAAAATGAGGAAATTAGAAAATGAGGAAATTAGAAAATGAGGAAATTAGAAAATGAGGAAATTAGAAAATGAGGAAATTAGAA
>NZ_AJZR01000011.1:0-71568 GCF_000271925.1 Capnocytophaga sp. oral taxon 412 str. F0487
ATAAGCTCTCTATAAGCTAACCCCACCCTCCTAATAACCTTTTTTCGCTAAAATCCCTCTCAGTCCACTTCTGATATTTTTCGTTTTTCTCCGAAGTCCAAGCCCCTCCCGATATTCTCCAACTAATTCCCACATTTTCTCATTTCCTCATTTCCTCATTTGCTAATTAAGTTACGCTATCTATCTCTTACGTCAAACTCCCTATCAATTCATAAAATCATTATTAATCATTAACCACTAACCATTAATCATTGATATTTATTTTTGTAATTGTATATTATTTTGTACTTTTGCGCCCTCAGAAAATAAAGAGATATCAAGATGTTTAGATGGATAAAAGCCAGCTTCTGGGGTACCATTGCGGGCTTAATATTGCGCAACCGAATTGCTTTTTTACTACTCATAGCTGCTATCACTGGGGGCTTAGCTACACAGTGGAAGAACGTGCGCTTTACTTTTACCGAAGCAAATATGCTCCCCGATGATCACCCTGTGAATATGGAGTACAAGCACTTCCTCGATAAGTTCGGCGAAGAAGGTAACTTGATATTAATGGCGTTAGACGACAAAAAAATCTATACACCTGAGGTACTCAACAAATGGATTGCCCTTAGTAACGAACTAAAAAAGTTCAAACAGATAGACGCTGTTATCTCTATCGACAATTTGCCTATCTTAGTGAAAGACACTGCACAGCAACGCTTTGTTACCCATAAGTTTATCGAAGGAAAAGTAAAAAACCAAACTGAAGCTGATAGTCTCAAGAAAGTACTTTCCGAGAAACTACCTTTCTACGAAGGTCTCATCTACAACAAGAAAACAAATACCTTGCAAACAGCCGTGTATATGAACAAAAAGATTGTCAATACACAAGCCCGCAAGGATTTTATCCTCAACGATTTTATTCCCATAGTCGAGAAGTTCGAAGCGCAAACCGGACTCAAAGTGCACACTTCGGGTATGCCTTATATTCGTACCCTCAGCGCTCAAAATATAATGGACGAGATAGGGTTATTCATCTTGGCTGCCCTACTCTCTACTTCAGCCATCTTCTTTTTCTTTTTCCGTTCATTCAGAGCGATGTTTATCTCTATGGGTGTAGTATCGATTGCAGTAATGTGGGTATTTGGTTTTCTAGGGCTTTTCGGCTACGAAATCACCATTCTCACAGGACTTATTCCGCCTTTGGTCATTGTAATTGGTATCCCGAACTGTGTATTCCTCATCAATAAATACCAACAAGAAATTAGTAAGCACGGCAATCAAGCTAAGTCGCTTATTAGGGTAATCCGCAATGTAGGCAATGTAACCCTGCTCACCAACCTCACTACGGCTATCGGTTTTGCTACCTTTATTTTTACCGAAAGTTCTTTGCTCAAACAGTTTGGGGTCATTGCTTCTATCAATGTAGTATCTATCTTCTTCATTTCTCTATTGCTAATCCCTATTATTTACAGTTATATGCACATACCTCAGGAAAAACACCTAAGGCATTTGCATCGCAACTGGATAGGTGGACTTATCAAGTTCATTGAGAATACAGTAAAGCATCACCGTATTGCAGTATTCACTACGGCTATCGCTCTGCTTATCCTCAGTATTATTGGTATTTACAAAATAAAGATTTCGGGTAGTCTCATCGAAGATATGCCTAAGTCAGCTGATTTTTTTGACGATATCACTTTCTTCGAGAAGAATTATGGCGGAATTATGCCTTTGGAAATCACTATTAATACGAAGCAGAAGAACGGTGTTACTCGGTTAGTGAATCTCAAACGCATTGACGAACTCTGCACTCATATCGAGGAAATCCCCGAAATATCCAAACCGCTTTCGTTGGTAAACTTAGTGAAATATGCCAAACAAGCCTATTACAATGGCAACCCTAAATATTATAGCCTGCCCACTACCCAAGAGCAAAACTTTATCCTTTCATACGTCAAAAACTCTAAAGGTAATGCTAATATGCTCTCCGCTTATGTAGATTCATTGGGGCAAACGGCACGCATCACTACTTTTATGAAGGATATTGGTACTGAGAAGATGCAACAAATCGAGGACAATATTTACACCAAAGCACAAAAGCTTTTCCCAAGTAATAGGTATGAAGTGAAGATTACCGGTAAAGCCTATTTGTTTACCAAAGGTACTAATTATTTAGCTACCAACCTCATTTGGTCATTAGCCTTAGCTATTTTGCTCATTGCGCTCATTATGGCGTATATGTTCCGTTCGTTCAAGATGATAGTTGTCTCACTCATTCCTAACCTCTTACCGCTACTCATCACCGCAGGACTGATGGGCTATTTTGGCATTCCGCTCAAGCCTTCCACTATACTTGTGTTCAGTATTGCCTTTGGTATTTCGGTAGACGATACCATTCACTTCTTGGCTAAATATCGCTTAGAGTTAGTAGCGCGTAATTGGAAGATAAGCAAATCGGTATATGCAGCTTTACGCGAAACAGGAGTAAGTATGTTCTATACTTCTATCGTACTACTCTGTGGTTTCTCAGTGTTCTTGCTCTCCAGTTTCGGAGGTACCAAAGCACTCGGCGGACTCATATCAGCTACTTTGCTTTTCGCAATGATGACGAACTTACTGCTCTTGCCAAGTCTATTGCTTTTCTTAGAACGCAGTCTGTCCAACAAAGAAACTATCAAAGAACCTAAGATTGAGATATTCCCTAAGGACGAAGAAGAAGAAAACACTGAAAAAGAAAATAAAACACTATAATTACACTCTATTATCAGCTGATTGACAAATTTGTTAATTGGCTAATTAAAAATAATCATTATGGAAAACAAAAAGCATATCGTAATTGTGGGCGGTGGCTTTGCTGGCTTAGAGCTAGTAAAAGTGTTGAACCGCTCTGGTAAATATAAAATTACCTTGGTGGATATGAATAACTACAATTTCTTTCCACCTCTGCTATATCAGTTGGCTGCGGGCTTTATGGAGCCTTCATCTATCTCCTACCCTTTCCGCCGTCTATTTCGCAAGTATAAAAATGCACGTTTCAGAATGGCTACCTTGCGAGAAGTCGTTCCATCGGAAAACAAACTCATCTTAAGCAATGGAGAACTGCATTATGATGTATTGGTAATGGCTACGGGAGCTGAATCAAACTTCTTTGGTAACAAAGATGTAGAAGAAAAAGCAATGCCTATGAAAACCGTAGGCGACGCCCTTATGCTTCGCAACTTAGTATACACCCGTTTGGAGCGCGCTACCCGTACTGAGGACAAAGAATTGCGCCGTAAGTTACTCTCTTTTGCTATTGCAGGAGCAGGTCCTACTGGGGTAGAGCTATCAGGTATCTTTGCTGAAATGAAACAGAACATTATGCGCAAGGATTACCCTGAGCTTACTTATGACGATTTAGGTGATATTTATCTCATCGACGGACAAAACACCGTACTTGCTCCTATGAGTAAAAAAGCCCAAGCATATACCGAAAAAATCTTGCTTAAAAAAGGTGTAAAACTCAAATTAGGAGTACAGGTAACCGATTTTCTGAATGACGAAGTATACCTTTCGGACGGTACGATACTTGATGCTCGTAACCTAATATGGGCAGCGGGGATTTCGGCTAAAACCTTCAAAGGTATTGACGACAAGCAACACTTGGGTCGTGGACGACGTATGAAAACCGATGCTTATAACAAAATGGAAGGCTTCGAGAACATCTATGCAATCGGCGATTCGTCTATTATGACCGCCGACCCTCACTTCCCTCAAGGGCACCCTCAGCTCGCACAAGTAGCCATACAACAAGCCAATAACTTAGGAAAAAACTTCAATAAAGATTTCGTAAACCCTACTCCTTTCAGTTATGTCGATAAAGGCTCTATGGCAATCATTGGTCGTAACCAAGCCGTCGCCGATTTGCCTAAACACATTTTCCTTAAAGGCTTCGTAGCGTGGGCTATTTGGGCATTTATACACATAATGTCACTGGTAAACTTCCGCAACAAACTAAAAGCTTTGTACAACTGGATAGGTTATTATATCAGCAAAGACCAGTCGTATCGTATGGTGTTGCGCCCTACCGAAAAAGCTAAAGGATAAAATCTGGTTATCCTATATACTTTGCCAATGTTTGAAACATTGGCAAAGTTAAACCTACATAATTACAAAAACATTATTTTGTTTTAATTTTTAAAGAATTTTTATTCAATTTCTCTCCCGTAACGGAGACTTCTTTCACTAAAAAGCGAAGAATGGAGAACACTGCTAAACAATGGAAGCAACAACTGCAATACCTGCTGAAAGGAAGAGACTACGAGTCGCTTATATACACTTCAGCAGAGGACGTTCCTATCTTACCTTTTTACACTTCCGAGAACGTAAAAAGCCCTTATGCAGTTGATATCCAAACACAAGTAGCTGTTCCTCTTTTTGTATCCGATAAAGAACAGACCCTCAAACGCATTGCTTTTTGGCAAAGCCAATCAGTTCACTTTTTTTTGCTCAACCTGCACACTGAGCTTATTCAAGACGAAGTACAACAATGGTTACCTACTGATTTACACTACTTGTTCACCAATGCCCTCACTGTAGATACCTCAACCTACCAAAACACAGGAGCTTCAATGGTGCAACAAATCGCTTTCGGAGTAGCCCAAATGCAGGAAATACTGACTACTTCAAAAGTAACCACTGCTTTTGTGAAAATAGCGGTTGGAGGTAGCTTTCTGTTAGAAATTGCAAAACTGCGTGCTTTTCGTCGCTTATTTAGCGAGCTCTACCCTACCCTACCCTTCCATTTGATAGCCGAAGTATCTCATAGAGGTTTATCTCTTCTGAAATCGTCGCATAACCAAAACTATGTACAGTTAGCTTACGAGGCTGCTGTATTAGGAGGTGCTGATTATTTATTGCCTAAAAATTCCCTTTTCTTTAAGAAGAACAGCGTAAATACTGAAAAAGCAAATGTAGCTACCATTCAGCAACTCACTGCTACCCGCAACGCAACACGGCTCAACGGAATGTATGCAATTGAGGCTATCAGCTACGAAATGTACAAGAAAGCTCTTGTGCTATACCAGCAAGTTCATAAACAAGGAGGATTGTCGGGTATGCTAAAAAGCCACAGCCTGCAAAAACAAATAAGAGTGAAGGCATCGCAAGAACAACAGTTTTTTAATACACAGTGCTCTACTTTCTTTCCTGAAAATAATACCGTTGAAGTTTATCCACGTAAAGAATGGGATTTCTATCCTTTTACCAGAAATCACACCGCTGACTCATTAACACCCAGACGCCTCTGGGAACCCTTTGAAAAAAGAATAAAACAAGAAATGTATGAGCAAAAACAATGAAACTATGGCTGGTTTGCCGCCTTATGAACGCGGGTATCGCGCAATGGGGTATTTAGAAGGAATGCCCTCTTTGCGCATCGTGGCTATGGAAGAAGAAAGCATTCCGCCTAACGAACCCACTGAAATACTTTATCAGAACATCGAGAATTTTACACAAAGCAAAGCATCTTGCAAATCATTGGTGATAACTGCTATTGATACTTTGCCCCAAGCCTTATCGGTAAAAGAAGCTCAATACCTCTATATACCTGCATCTCTTCTTTTAGAAAACACCATTAAGGAAACTTTTATCCACATTCTTACTCCTAACGACAAACTACGTATTTTAGTAGATAGTGCTCACAATGGTTTTGAAATCATTGCAATGCTCCGTAGCTTGCGCGCTCTTGCCCAACTGCCTATCACCTGCTTAGTCCATTCTATCACCGATTATCTATACGCCCTCATCGCCCAATCCGACGATTTGATATGTGATATTAAAAACAAAGAATTGGCTTCACCTGAAAACCAATTCCTAATAGAAAATAGTTTAGTTACCAAAACTATCGACCCATTCTTCCCCTAAGCCTCACTTTTATTAGGCAAAACGTTCAAAATAGTATTTCATTAGCTCCACTTTACCTTCACTTTGAGAGCACTATTTCTTCGTTCATTGTTCGTCTTTTGTTCGTCTTTTGTTCGTCTTTCGTTCGTTGTAGACCCACTGTAGACCCACTGTAGACCCACTCATTGTTCGTTTATCTTATAAGCTTCCTATAAGTTCTGCATAAGCCCCACCTAATTAACCATTAATCATTAATCATTAACCATTAATCATTAACCATTAATCATTAACCATTAATCATTAACCATTAATCATTAACCATTAATCATTAACCATTAATCATTAACCATTAATCATTAAACAAGGCTTTCTCCCTCCGACCAATCAAATAACTATTTTAATCCCTCCCTTTCATTTGCTAATCCTCACATCTGCTAATCGGCCAATTCGCTAATTAATATTTTTAAAGATTTATACGTAATTCAGATTTTTAATGTATATTTGCAAAATGAAAAAGAAAAAGCTACAAAGAAGTAAGTCTCGTATATCTGCAAAAAAGAAATCTCTATTTGGGAACTTTTTTACTGTAAGCCTCCTATGCATTTTGTTGTTGGGAGTAGGTAGCGTTTTCTATATCAGAACCTATTATCCTGCCATTTACCAAAAAATACTAAACAAAATTACAGCCCGTAAAATAAACTCTACCTACGAAAGCAATCGTATTGAACATATCGTAAGCCTCTACTACGATAAAGTCTTCGGCATCGACCTTTCGCACTATCAAGAACGCGAAGAAATAGAATGGGATAGCCTCTACATCCGAAATAAAACGGCAAAATACCCTATCCAATTTGCCATTTTTAGAGCAACAATGGGGAACGATGGAACCGATAAGAACTTTGCACACTTTTTTTCAGAAGCTAAAAAACACCAACTTATCAGAGGAGCTTACCATTACTATCGCCCAGACGAAGACCCTAAGCTACAAGCAAACTCCTACCTGAAGAATGCTCGGTTGGAAAAAGGAGATTTCTTACCTATTTTAGATATAGAACAATTGCCTAAAAAGAAATCCAAAGAACAGTTTATTAAAGATGTACAAACGTGGTTAGATATTGTTGAAAAACACTATAAACGCAAACCTATTATCTATACTTACATCAGTTTTTACGAAGATTATTTGTATCCCACATTCAAGCAATACCCATTATGGATAGCCAATTATAATAATGTGTCAGTTCCCACCTCTGTTTTTTCTTGGCAGTTATGGCAATTCACTGAAAATGGTATTACTGCGGGAGCAAAAGTCAAAATAGATTTTAATATTTTCAATGGTGATAGTAGCGAACTGAACAAACTCTTATTGTAGTATGACAAAAAAAGAACTCAGGACACTCTATAAGCAAAAACGCAATGCCCTATCAGCTGAGGAGCGAGACCTCCTCAGCCGACAAATAGCTGAAAGGTTACTTCTTTTTCCTAATTCTTTATGGGAGCATCACACTTACCATATATTCCTCCCCATAGAACGATTAGCCGAAATAAACACAAATTATATATTGAACATACTACGCGATAAGAATAAGCAAATAGTAGTCCCTAAAATGGATAGCAATACTCGCACGCTGTCCTCTATTCTTCTCACCAAAGATACTCAGCTCATTAATAACGCTTGGGGTATTCCCGAACCTAAACAAGGTGTTATTATAACTCCCAAAACCATAGATGTAGTATTCGTTCCTCTTCTTGCCTATGACAAATATGGCAATCGGATAGGCTATGGTGGTGGCTATTACGACCGTTTTTTGAGTGAATGCAAAGATGAAACACTCAAAATAGGACTCTCCTACTTCCCTCCTGAAAATAACTTTTATGCTTTGAGAAATGCTACTGATGTTTTTTTAGATTATGCTATCACTCCTTCTGCAAATTACACACTTACAAAAAGAAAATATTGATAAGTTTTTATTGAGGAAAACTTTGCTTATATTGAATTTTTCAAAATAAAATACCATATTGTTTTGTATAATTCTAAATAAGTAGTATCTTTGCGCCGTCAAATCAAAATACAAACAATATTATGAGATTAAAATTTTTAGCTCCTGCGCTTATCGCAGGAATGATGGTGCTTACTACTTCTTGTAGTAAAGACGACAATCCGACCCCTATACCTTCTACTGCTAAAGAAGTTAAAGAATTAAATGTTTCTTCACAAACAGAGTGGGTGTATTTTTCTTTTTCAGAAGGGAAACAAGTAGAGGTAACCAATCCTCGCACAAGTGATAATTGGGATATCGCTTTCAATCGTTATAACGTAAAAACTAATGGTGGTACTTCAGGTATTGGAGGCGTGGAAGTAGCCAATACAGGAAGTAAAGATTTTGCTACTGTTACTCAATACCCTGGCATAGGATATGAGAAAGACATATTAGTAACTTCTTATGGGCGTCCACAACCAGGACAAACAACTCCTACTACTACAACTATCTCAGTTAATCCTGCCATTACAGGTACAGTACAAAGCCCTGACCCTAAAGGTTTCTATAACTATAATCCTCCTACACCAGGAAGCAATACTCCTCATATTACACTTACCAAATATGTATATGTAGTAAAAACAGTAAAAGGAAAGTATGTAAAATTACAAATTACTGAGTATACTAACGCTAAGGGTGAATTAGGTTATCTTACTTTTAAATATGATACTCTTACCTCACAAGCTCCAGTAGAAAAAGTAAGCCTTACTTTTACCAAAGCAGTTGCAGAAGTACAATTAGATGCTACTGGCGATTGGCAATACTTTTCATTGGCAACAGGAGCTGTAGTAAGCACCACTACCCCTGAAAATGACACTAATTGGGATATAGCTTTCAAAGGTTATTATGTAAAGCTCAATGGTGGTGTGAATGGTAAAGGAAAAGGAGAAGCTCTTAAAACAGAATCAAAAGATTTTGATGCTGTAAAAGAAACTGTAGTAGTAGGTTTTGAAAAAGACAAAGAAGTAACTTTTACTGGTAGAAACAGCTCTACTAAAGTAAACGTTTCACCAGTACTTACAGGAGGCTTTGGTTCTACAACAGGTACTATAAACATCAGTCCTAGCAATATAAAGAAATGGGGAGATGTTTACGCTCCTAATGAATGGGTATACATTATCAAAACAGCTGATGGTAAATACGCTAAAGTGCAAGTAACTGATTTTTATAAGGAAGTAAACGGCAAAAAAGCACCTAATTACCCGAAACTAAAATATCAATTGAGTGATAATCAAAGCAAATAATAAAGATTATGAAAGTTAGATTATTAGTATCAGTTTTAGCTATAGCTCTTACTTTTGCTTCTTGCAGTAAGGACAATGATAGCAAAGAAGAGAAAAAAATCTCAAAAGGAACACAAGTGAAGAACTTGTACACTTTCAACAAAGATAATTGGGTATACTTTTCTTTTAAAAAAGGAGTTATAACTATTCAAGATCCTGAAAATAGCTTAGATTGGGATATAGCTTTTTTTGCTCATTATCTCAAAACTAATGGTGGTGTATCAGGTAAAGGAGAAGGAGGAGCTATAAAAACTGACTCTAACGACTTTGACGCTGTTACTTCTGCTCCTACTGAAGGTTATACACAAGATGTAAAAGGTACAATGTCTTATGGATCTTATCCTAATCTAACAGAAAAAAAAGGTACTTTTTCTCCAATTGTATCTGGAGATTTTGAAACAAAAACAGGTTATGTTTCTCTTTCACCCAACAATATAGGAAAATGGCCAAGTGTGTATGCTCCTACAAAGTATGTTTACATAATTAAAACTGCAAAAGGAGAATATGCTAAATTTCAAGTTACCGATTTTTATAACGATGGGGCTAAACCTAACTACGTTACTTTTAGCTATCTAATTAGCAAAGATGGTAAGTTTTAAGCCTAAACAATAATCACACTGAGGCTGTCTTGATATAGGCAGCCTCTTTTGTCTAAATTAAATTATCAATATGCGAAAGATTTTTATCACTGCTTTTATTTCATTATTCTACTCGCTATCTACTCTTGCTCAAAACGACAAGAAGGAAGATGAACCTATAAAACTCAATGAGATAATTGTAACGGCTACACGCGCTCAAAAGAACTTAAAAAACGTACCTATCACCGTACAAGTAGTTACCGCGGAAGATATTCGCAAATCGCAAGCTACCGACTTTCAATCGTTTTTAGAAACGGAATTTGCAGGTATCAACTTTACTTACGATGGAGGTATGCCTAACATTAATATGATGGGATTTGGAGGTAAATATGTGCTCTTTTTAATGGACGGCGAGCGTATGGCAGGAGAAACTTTTGACAATATTGACTATAATCGCATTGACTTGGATAATATTGAACGTATTGAAATCATCAAAGGGGCTTCTTCTTCTCTTTATGGCTCGAATGCGCTAGGAGGGGTGATTAATATTATTACCAAAAATGCTAAGAAATCTTTTGAAGGTAGCGCGAGTTATCAGTACGAGAGCATCAAAAGTCATAAAGCGAATGTAGGCGTGGGGAGCAAGCAAAAATGGGGTAGTATCCGCCTGACATCTTTTTACAATTTCCGCGAACCTTATGTTTTGGAAGACAGCGAACCATTAACAGTTTATAAGAATGGTACAGCTGTTACCTCTGAAAAAGGAGAACTCAATATTGCGGGGTTTACTACTTATGGGGTTACCCCTAAACTTACTTTCAACTTATCACCTAAAATAGACCTTGCCCTTACACCTAACTACTACTTCAGCGAACGCAATCAAGGGACAGAATCTTCAAGGAAACTACGTGATAGATATTATAACTACACTTTATCGGCTAAATCTAACATTGCACTCACTGAGAGCAAAAAAATAAGCCTATCGGGGGCTTTTGACCGTTACGACAAGTTTAACTACTTCCCGTTATTAAAAGAAAAAGAAAAGAACTATGAAAACACCATATGGCGTGCAGGAATGCAATACAACCAATCGCTATGGGAAAAACATTCGTTAGTAGCAGGAGCAGAAATATTTTCAGATGAACTACTCAGTTTCCGTTTTGATAATACAGGTACTGAAGCCAAAGAAAACGCACAAAACTACACCGCTTTCACCCAACAAGAATGGGCACTCTCACCTGCTTTCACCTTGGTAACTGGGGCACGTATAGATTATCATTCACTCTTTAAAGAACACTTTACCTATCGCTTGTCAGGAATGTTTAAGGTAGAGCAGTTTACTTTTAGAGGAGGTTTTTCCACAGGTTTCCGGTCGCCTACCTTGAAAGAACTCTACACTAATTGGTTTCACCCTTGGGGGGGTGGCTTCCAAATAATGGGTAACAAAGACCTTAAACCCGAAACCAGTAATAACCTTAACCTTTCAGTAGATTTCGACAGCAAGAAGCTGAATATTACCGCGATGACGCAACTCTCGTCGGTAAGAGATAAAATAGCCTTCCGCTGGACGGCTGCCAGCGATACTATTCGTTATGTAAATTTTAATGGCAATACTGAAATTGTAAGCTCTGAGATATCGGCGACTTATCACCCTACAAAAGCTTTCCGCTTTAAAGGTTCGTATGCTTACTACTACATTAGCAATAGTACAGGTGAAAACCGCCCGCATACCTTCACTGTAAAAGCTGAATACATTCCTAAACGTGATGCCCTCTATATTCCTAACGTTGTGTTGAGTGGCAAATACGTAAGTGCTACCCGCATTCACGATACCGATAGTAATAACAATGAGCTCTATACCTATTATGAACCTTATAGTATATGGCATTTGCAACTATTCTCTAAACTTCCCTACCACCTCACCTTCACAGCAGGTATTGACAATCTTTTCAATTATGTAACTAAAACCACGAGTTTCTACTCCAGCATTTCTCCGGGGAGAACTTATCTGATAGGATTGAAGTGGACCTATTGATTTTCAAAAATAAGTTAGGTTAGAGGTAAGAATTTATATAAATTTTCATTGTGCTTTGTTTTTTCACTCAAAATAACTCCATCTTTTTTTCGAAATATATCAGAAGGATTCGGAAGGAGAAAATTAGGTGAAGAGTATAAGATAAGAGGTAAATTGGGTATGGTTAGCTTATAGGAAGCTTATAGGAAGCTTATACGAATCTTGGACGATTGGTATAGAAAGGGTATATAAGTAGTTGATTCATACTATAATACAACAATGCCAAAAATGTTAAAAACAGGGTTACGAGGCGAAAGTAAGAGAAAGATAAAATCCTCTTAACACGCACTTACTCGGTAGTTGTTGAGAAACTCTCCTAAGGAGAGGGAGCTTAGCAATGCAAAGGTAAAGACAAAAATAAGGTAAAAGTGGAGTAGATTAGTAAATTTTACAAATTTGTTAGTTCATAATTATTTTATACCTTTGCACCAAAACTAAAAATAAAATGATGTCAGAAGCTTCTTTTTCAGGATTTATACAGACTATCCTTATTATTATATTAGTGTTTTGGGGGCTGAGAATCCTCCTGAGAATATTGGCTCCTTATATGATGCGTTTTTTCATAAACAAGGTAAGTGAAAGAATGCAAAAAGAATTCGAGCGTACCCAAAATCAGTACCAACAAAATGCTTATGGGCGAAATCGCTCAGAAGAGAAGGAAGGCAAACAAACTATTATAAATAAGAATTCTCATTCTAAAAACCCTGAAGCTACTAAGCAAGTGGGTGAATACATAGATTATGAGGAAGTTTGATTTAAGTAAGAGATAAAAGGTAAAAAATAACCAAATGAAAAAAATAGTCCCTCACGTTGTAGTAATAGCGCTATTTGCTGTAATAGCACTTGCTTTCTTTTATCCTGTATTACAGGGAAAAGGTATCTTCCAAAGCGATATTGTTCAGTATACCGGTATGGCGAAGGAGCGGAATGATTACCGTCAAACAGAAAACAAAGAGACATATTGGACAAACAGCGCTTTTGGTGGTATGCCTACCTATCAGTTAGGGGCACAATATCCTAATGATTTTGTAAAGCAGCTAGACAGAACGTTGCGCTTTTTACCTCGTCCTGCCGATTATCTCTTCTTGTACTTTATAGGCTTTTACGTCCTACTTTTGGTGTTAAAAGTGGATTACAAGAATGCTTTCTTGGGGGCTATTGCCTTTGGTCTTTCTACTTACTTAATTATTATTTTAGGGGCAGGGCATAATGCCAAAGCACACGCCATTGCTTATTTTGCTCCTTTATTAGCGGGTATCTTATTGGTATTTCAGCGGAAATACCTTTGGGGAGGATTACTCACAGCAGTAGCGTTGGCGTTAGAAATCTGCGCTAATCACTTCCAAATGACGTATTACCTGCTTTTATTGGTATTGCTCTTAGGCGTAGGCTTCCTTTATAAAGCTATCAAAGAGAAACAACTCAAAGATTTTGCAAAAGCTATGGCGGTACTACTTGGGGCTGTAGTAGTGAGTGTACTGGCAAATGCTACTTTACTGCTCACGACTCGCGAATACGCCGATTGGAGCACCCGTAGTAAATCGACACTTACTATTACTCCTGATGGAACTCCGAAAGAGCAGAACAGCGGTCTACCAAAAGAATATATCACCGAATATAGTTATGGCATCAGTGAATCACTAAACCTTATCGTGCCTCGTCTTTTTGGAGGTTCTAACCACGAAAACTTAGGAGAAAACTCTAAGACGTATCAGTATTTGGTACAATTGGGGGTACCCCCTATGCAGGCATTACAAGAAACACAACGTTTACCCACTTACTGGGGCGACCAGCCTATCGTGGCTGCCCCTGCCTATATAGGAGCTGTGGTGTTCTTCCTATTTGTCTTAGCACTTTTTGTAGTAAAAGGAAGAATTAAATGGTGGCTTTTAACGGGCTCAGTAATGGCACTCGTACTTTCGTGGGGCAAGAACTTCGGACTGCTCACTGATTTTATGATAGACTACTTTCCGTTATACAATAAGTTTAGAGCGGTATCGTCTATACAAGTAATTTTAGAACTCTGCGTGCCTATATTGGCGATAGTAGGGTTACAACAGTTCTTAAAAACACCTGAAGAGGAGCGCAAAAAATACTTGCTTTACAGTCTTTATATTTGTTTGGGGATAATGTTATTGCTTTTCTTAGGAAAAGGATTCTTTGATTTCCAAAGTGCAAACGATGTGTATTACGGCAACAGAGAGATTGTGCAAATGATAGTGGAAGACCGCAAAAGTATTTACACTGCTGATTTGCTGAGAAGCACCGTACTTATACTGCTCACAGCTTTGGCTTTGGTGCTTTATCAGTACAACAAAATTCCTCTTAGGGGAATGCAAATAGCACTCTTAGCATTGCTTTTCTTTGATTTGGGAGGAGTAGCCAAACGCTATGTAAACAAAGACAATTTTGTAGATAAATACCTAATAGAAAATCCTTTTGAGGCAACTCCTGCTGATATGGCGATTCTTCAAGACAAGAGCTATTATCGCGTATACGAACCTCAAGTGGGTATCAACGGTGCACGTACTTCGTTTTTTCACCATTCGATTGGAGGCTATCACGCAGCGAAACCCAAGCGCTTGCAAGAGCTCTTCGATTACCAAATAGCCAAAGGAAATATGGAAGTGCTCAATATGCTGAATGTGAAATATATACTTTTGCGCAACCAAGAGGGAGAAATACAACCAATGCACAACGAAGATGCCTTAGGTAATGCGTGGTTTGTAAAGCAACTTAGCTTAAAAAACAGTGATGATGAGGTGATGAAAGCTTTAAAAGAGTTTCACCCTTCCGAAGAGGCTTTAGCAACGCTCAAAGATTTGAAAACAAACCTTCCACCACAATACATTGTGGATAGCACGGCTACGATTGCACTAAAACATATGCGCCCTGATGAATTAACTTACGAAAGTAACAATTCTCACGAGGGCTTTGCGGTTTTCTCGGAGATGTACTACCCTCACGGCTGGAAAGCGACTATCGATGGCAAAGAGACGCCTATCTACCGTGTAGATTACACTTTACGAGGAATGTCTGTACCCGCAGGAAAACACGAGATACGCTTTGCTTTTGAACCCGAAGTAGTGAAAACAGGTAGTAGGTTAAGTCTTGTAGGGTGTATTTTATTGCTTTTATGGCTTGCAGGAGGTATTTTTGTACAATTTAAAAAATGAAAACACTTTTTACTACTATTGGACTACTGCTAATCAGTGTTATTCACGCTCAAGATTTTATAGGCAAAGAATGGCGCATTGATAATTTTTTAGGGGAGTTCCCTGACGTGACCGATGTCTATTTCCTAAAAACGCCTGAGAGTAAATATACTTTTGGCGACCGTATTCTCTTCAATTCAGATGGTACTTTCTCCTCCTGGTTAGTAACCGAATGTGGTAATACCTGCTCTTCTCCTACCATAGGGACTTATCAAGCGGTAGGTAAGTATTTATCTATTCAGGTAGAGAAAATGGAAAAACGAGGGGTGGAATGTGATAGTATTCCTATAGAGCTCAATCTTAATCTCGGTAGTTATTATCTCCACAAAATCTCCAACGATGAATACTACCTCATTAAAAGTACTGGTAATTTTGCTGCCGACAAACAGAAACTAAATGACGTAGCCACTTTACTGCGCTTTATTAAAATTTATGATATACGGGGCAAATCGCCTAATCCTTCTTTCCAACTGAAAAGTGATATTCCTAAAGACGAGCGCATTGGCAAATTCGTACGCAAACTCTTTCATCTCACTACTTATGAAATCCTCAAAGGCTTCCCTGATAACCATAGTACTCATTACCTTGTAAAAGACCTTAAAACTAACACCTATTACTACCTACGAGAGGAATATTTTAGCAATAAAGTTACTGTTTACTACTTTACTGAAAAAGACTTAAAACAACGTGCTAAAGAATTGAAAAAACAACGGTAAATAGGGAAGGAGAAAAGACAAAAGAGGTACCTAACAGAAGAAGCGAGAACCGAAGTAAAACCTAAAAAATAAATAGTTCTCAAAACTACTTTATATAAAAAAACAAAAAGGAGCCACAATAATGTAGCTCCTTTTATTGTACCTGAGGAGGGAATCGAACCCTCACTCCGAAGAACACGAGTTTGAGTCGTGCGCGTCTACCAATTCCGCCACTCAGGCTCCTTTTTAATTCGGTTGCAAAAGTACATAAGTTTTTTAAATATACAAAAAAAAACGAGTACTTTTTTACAAAATAATTTATAACAACCTATACTTCAATAGTCACTGCTTTGTTTTTTACAAGACTATCTTCTTCAAAAAAGAAGTCTACTCTTCCCAAATTAATACCATAACAACCTACTTGATTTACCAAAGTAGTATTTCCTCTTTTATTTGTAACCAAAGTAGGGCGAGGTAAAAAAGTATGTGTATGACCTCCTATAATTAAATCGATATAATAGGTTTGAGCAGCTACTTTTAAATCGGAGACCTTAGGGCTATTTTTGTAATCATATCCTAAGTGAGACAGACAGAGTATTAAGTCACAATGTTCTTCATTATAAAGTTTGCGTTCCATATCTTGTGCTATCTCTATAGGGTTCAGATAAACTGTTTCGCCGTATTGTTTTTTATTTACCAAACCTTCCAATTCAACGCCCAGACCAAAAACTCCTATTTTAATACCATCTACCATATAAATTTTATAGGGTTTTGTATACCCATTGAGAAGCGTTTTACTTACATCGTAATTAGAAATGATAAAATCAAACTTGGCGTGAGGAAGCTGTGCAAAAAGCCCCTCTACTCCATTGTCAAAATCGTGATTCCCTAAGGTAGCAGCATCGTATTTAAGCATTGACATTAGCTTAAACTCTAACTCACCTCCATAGAAATTAAAATAAGGAGTGCCTTGAAAAATATCCCCTGCATCGAAAAGCAAGGTATGAGGATTTTCTTTACGTACTTGGTCGATGAGATATGCCCTACGTGCTATTCCTCCTTTATTAGGGTTATGAGGGTCAGTAATAGGGAAAGGGTCGATGTGACTGTGTACGTCGTTCGTATGCAAAATAGTAATTTGTTTTGCATTGCTTGGCTTCATTGATAGCGATAGACCTCCTACCCCCATTAGCAAAGATGAAGCTCCTATGTTTTTAATAAAAGTACGTCTTTTCATAATCGTATTATAGTTTATATTCAAATCGGTTATCTTTTTTAGCGTCTAATACGTCTATTTTTTTGAAATAGTCAATCAGTACATTGCGAAGTTTATAATCTGTTTCATCTACTTTTAAAGAATTTTCAAAGAAGTACATCGCATCTCCTCCATTCATTAAATAATCGGAAGTAGCGACTATATAAGTAGCTTTAGAATCGAAAGGTTTCCCTTTGATATTGAAATGAACCACCTTACCATCTTTGGTGATTTGCAAATCTATTTGCTTTGACAGAGGGTGAGGTTTTCGCTCTTTAATCAAATAGTTAAGAAGTTCTTGTACTTTCTCTCCTGACATTGTAAGTACTACTACTTTATTCTCAAAAGGCATTATATCATAAACTGAACCTACTGTAACATCACCTTTGGGCAAATCGGAGCGAATACCTCCCCAGTTGAGCATTACAAAGTCGATATCCTTACCTGTACGTTTTTTGTAAAGAGGATTTACAATTTCGAAGGTAGCATCAGCCATAAAATTACCAATAGCGGTATTTAATGCTTTTTCGTTTCTATCTTTCACCAAATCGGCTGGGTTTTGAGCTAAGACGGTAGACATCTCAGTGGATATATGTTCGCGATATGGTGTGATAAAGTTTTCTATTTCAGCTTTTTGTGAAATAGTATCGGTAATAGGAATGTTTATAGCTTTTACTCTTGTAAGCTGCGTTTTAGACGAAGAGCAAGAGGCTAAAAATCCTATTGTTACAAGCAATACAAAAAAATAATGCTTCATTACATCAAACTTTTTCATAAATATATTTCTATTTTAAAAATTATTTTTACCTTTGCAATCACACGCAAAATTACAATATATTTTGGACATCGTAAAAAATTATAACATAAAAAATAAAATTCGGAAGAATTTTAAAGCCTTAGAAAGTTATAACAAAAGGTTAGACAACAACTTAGCCAAAGTTGGTTGTATTGTGGATATGGACGTAGTGAAGAATGTAGACCCCTTATTGGAGCTTATAAAATACTATTCCATTCGCCCTGAGAACTATATTGTCTTAGGATATAAGCGTGAATCAGAAGAAACTCACGCTAATGGAACTCCTTTTCTGATTGATAAGGAAATTAATTGGCAAGGAAAGATTAGGAATTACCACGCCGATAGATTAGCTGAACAAGAGTATGACTTGCTCATTAATTATTTTAGTGAGCCTAAGTTGCCATTGTTGCTATTATCTTCGTCTATCAAGGCTAAATTAAGAGCTGGTTTTGAAGGAATAGGACTACAGTACAACGATATTGTGATAGCTTGTTCTCCTGCTGATGAAAAGGTTTTTGCTAATGAATTAAAAAAAATATTAGAAACCATTATTCGCAAATAAAAAAATTATGACAAAACAACTAAGAGGAACTGGTGTGGCTCTTATCACACCCTTCACAGCTGAGAAGCGGGTGGATACTAAGGCTCTTACCCGTATAGTAGAATATGTAACTGATGGTGGAGTAGATTTCATTGTAGTTTTGGGAACTACCAGCGAAGCTCCTACTCTCAGTAAGGAAGAAAAGGCTCTTGTACGAGAGACTATTATCAAGGCTAATAAAAAGCATTTACCCTTAGTATTAGGTATTGGGGGCAATAATACCCAAAGTGTTATTGAGGAAATCAAGAGTACGGATTTAACCCCTTTTGATGCGATTCTATCTGTAACGCCTTATTACAATAAACCTTCGCAAAATGGTTTATATGCACACTTTGCAGCAATAGCCAAAGAGAGTCCTTTACCTATTATTTTATATAATGTACCTGGGCGCACAGGGGTATGTATGACCGCTGAAACCATATTGCGATTGGCTAATGACTTTAAGAATATTATAGCTGTAAAAGAAGCTTCGGGTAATTTAGTGTTAGATATGAATATCTTAAAAGATATGCCTAAACATTTCACTTTCTTATCAGGAGATGATACTACAACCCTTCCTTCAGTATATATGGGTGGTAGTGGAGCAATTTCGGTGATTGGGATTGCTTTCCCTAAGGAATTTTCTGAGATGGTACGATTAGGGTTAAACGGGAATACTTCTAAAGCCAATGCTTTGCAATACGAATTGTTACCTATGATGGCTTTAGCTTTTAAAGAAGGGAACCCCACGGGAATTAAAGCTATTTTAGCTGCTCAAGGCTTATGTGAGCCCTATGTGCGTTTGCCTTTGGTAGAGGCTTCGGATAGTTTAAAAGAAGAAATAAGAAAAGCTTTAAAATAAAGGGCATTAAAATAAGTGACAAATAAAAAAAGCGGTTTGAAAGTTAGCTTTCAAACCGCTTTATGTCTTTCAACTGTTCGTTATCAAGATCGTAGATATCATTCTTTATAGTTGCTTCGCCTTTCTTATCTACCGATATGGTGTAGTACAGAATATTAATCATATATTTTGTATTGAGTTTTACACGATACTGATTGCGCTTATTATTGTTCATAAAGTCTTTGACTTTCTCTTCTGTCCAAGACTTTCCATCACCTTCATTCTTCAGTAGATAATAGGCTAATTGCGAAGGATTTTGCACGCGTACACAGCCGTGACTGAGTGCACGTTGCTCACGTTCGAACAAATACTTCGATGGTGTATCGTGCAAATATATACTCATATTATTATTGAGCAGGAACTTCACTAAGCCCAATGAGTTGCGCTCGGAGGGAGCTTCTACAAAATAAAAAGCACGTTTATGTACTAATGGATTCGTCCAATCTACCTCTAAGGGGTCTATCACCTTGCCATTTTCATACATAGTATAACCTCTATTTTTGTATCTTTCGGGGTCTTCTTGCAATAGCATTTGAGGAATCATTTCTTTTCTGATAATACTCTGAGGCACAGACCACGTAGGGCGAAATTCTATTGAACGAATAGAATCGGTGAAAATGGGAGTTGAGCTTTGAGCTCGCCCTACCACTACTTTGGTTTGATATATTAATGAGTCCTTATGATATAAAAAAAGTTTATAATCAGGAATATTCACTATTATATAATCATCACCTAAATCATTATTGAAAACACGCATACGCTCCATATTGAGCCTAAGTAAATCGCGCTGGCGTGCTTTATTCATATTCAGACGATTGAGTGTTTGGATACCTAAGGAACCATCGGGAATAAGCCCATTACTGCGCTGAAATCTTTTCAATGCCCATATAAGGGTACTATCTACTTCCTGAGGGTCGATTTTGGGAACTGACCCAAAGCCTTTTTTAGCTAAGGCATTGCGCAAGCTCTCAACCTCAGGATCGGTATACCCGTAAACAAAGTTTTTAGGGTCTGAAAATTTAATGACACGGATAGTGTCAAGAGGCTGATTTTTGAGTTGTATATACTTATATTTCATTCGTCTATACTGTTCTCCTTTGGGATAAAGACTTGCTAATTTTGCTTCTAAATCATCGTTATCTCCCAAATGTAAGAGCATATCAATATTCCGATATTTATATTTTGGTTTTATCCACGTATGTTTTCCATAGGCTCTTTTAGAAAAGCGACCAGAGGTAAGGTGCTTGGCAAAAAGCAAAAAAGAGGCGGTAATTTGTTTATCTAAATAAGCCTTATAATCATTAGGGAGTTTATATTTATAGGCACTATCTACCACTTTTTTCAAAGCAGAACGCCTATAAGTTTCGGGGTTTAGACCATCTTCTTCAATACATTTTAAAGCTTCTATATATTGCGAAAAGATGCGAGAAGGGATATCTTCGAAGAGCCAACGAGTTTTTCCTCCATTTTCTGTATAATAACTATGGGTTTCGGACTGTATTCCTTTTCTATAAGTAGCATCAAGAACTGTAAGATTTTCAAATGAAGTTACAGAGGTATCTACTGCAATAGTAAGAGCCTCAGTATAAACCTCTTTACCAGCCTCATTTAATGAAGAATTGGGGTGAGAAGTAGTGGGAGTAGTTTTTCTACAGCTTTGTAAGGTGATAAAAATAGCTATTAAAACTGCAATTTTTATCTTTAAATCAATATGAATCATATTAAAAACATATTTTGGGTGCAAAGATAAGGATAATTAGGGAATTAGCAAATGTGAAAATTAGGAAATTAGGGAATTAGCAAATGTGAAAATTAGCAGATTAGCAAATGTGGAAATTAGCAAATGATGGGGAGAGATTAAAAATAGTTATTTAATTGGTCGGAGGAAGGTGGAAATTTCGGAAGGAAACGAAAAATATCAGAAGTACACTGAGAGTAATTTTGAAGAGAAAAGGCTATTAGGAGGGTATGCTTAGCTTATAGGAAGCTTATACGAATCTTGGACGATTGGTATAGAAAGGGTATGTAAGTGATTGATTAATAATATGATACACCAACGCAAAAAATGTTAAAAATGAGGTTACGAGGCGAAAGAAAAGGTAAGGTGAGATATTGAAGAAATATGGAGGAACTCTAAAAAACTCGGAGGCAAAATATGCTTAGCTTATAGAAATCTTATACGGAATCTTGTACGATTATTATAGAACAGCCTTTTAAACTTCTATAAAATAAGGAGTTATATTATAGAAAAACAGCTTATTAACCGTATCAATACACTTTTTTAGCTGTTTAGTTTTTAGTTTCCACTTTTTTTCAGTACCTTTGCACAACTTTTTAAAATAGACAAAAATGTTTGATAATTTAAGTGATAAATTAGAGAAAGCCCTACATAACTTAAAGGGACACGGTAAGATTACCGAAATAAACGTAGCTGAAACACTGAAAGAAGTGCGTCGCGCTTTGCTTGATGCCGACGTGAATTATAAGATAGCCAAAGATTTTACCAATAACGTAAAAGAAAAAGCCTTAGGACAACAAGTGCTCACTACCCTACAACCAGGGCAGTTAATGGTGAAGATTGTAAAAGATGAGCTCACCCAGCTGATGGGAGGTGATGCTGCTGGAGTGAACCTATCGGGGAATCCTACTGTTATATTGATGTCGGGCTTACAAGGTTCTGGTAAGACTACTTTCTCAGGGAAATTGGCTAACTACCTCAAAAATAAAAGAAATAAAAAACCTTTGCTCGTAGCGTGCGACGTGTATCGTCCTGCTGCGATAGACCAATTACATATTGTAGGAGAACAGGTGGGGGTACCTGTTTTTTCGGATAAAGGGAACAATAACCCTGTGGATATTGCCAAAAAAGGGGTGCAATACGCCAAAGAAAACCACTTGAACGTGGTGATTGTGGATACCGCAGGTCGGTTGGCAGTAGACGAGCAAATGATGACCGAAATATCGAATATCCACAAAGCACTGAACCCACAAGAAACCCTTTTTGTAGTAGATGCGATGACGGGGCAAGATGCTGTAAACACGGCTAAAGCCTTCAACGATGTGCTGAACTTCGATGGGGTTATCCTTACCAAACTCGATGGGGACACCCGTGGTGGGGCAGCTATCACTATTAAATCGGTAGTGAATAAACCTATCAAATTCGTAGGTACCGGCGAGAAAATGGACGCTATTGATGTGTTCTATCCCGACCGTATGGCTGACCGTATTCTCGGTATGGGCGACGTGGTATCATTAGTAGAACGCGCTCAAGAGCAGTTTGACGAAGAGCAAGCGCGCAAGTTGCAAAAGAAAATTGCAAAAAACCAATTTGGGTTTGACGACTTCCTTGAACAAATACAGCAAATTAAGCGTATGGGTAGTATGAAAGACCTCCTTGGTATGCTCCCCGGTGTAGGGAAAGCAGTGAAAGACCTCGATATCAAAGACGACGCTTTCAAGCACATCGAAGCAATTATCCATTCGATGACTCCAAAAGAGCGCAATACGCCTGCTATCATAGATTTAAACCGCAAAAAACGAATTGCCAAGGGTAGCGGTCGCGATATTCAAGAGGTAAACCAACTAATGAAACAGTTCGAGCAAATGAGCAAGATGATGAAAATGATGCAAGGTGGCGGTGGCAGAAAGATGATGCAGATGATGCAGGGAATGAGAGGTTAGATAAAAGGTAAAAGGCAAAAAATACAAATATGTTACAAGAATTCATTGAAACTGTAGTAAAGAACAAAGAAGTGTTTTACTTAGAGGTAAACGAATCGTTTGCTATGTGTGGTTCGCAAGCCTTCTACATTGAGGAAACCAAAGAAGCTATTCCTGTAGCCCTCTTTTGGGAAGACGAAGAGAAAGCAGTAGCTTGTAAAGCCGACGAATGGGCTAAAGGAATTGTAAAATCGGCTACCTTAGAAGAGTTTATTGAGATATGCTTTGGAATGCAAGTAGAAACAATGGCAGTGGGTATTGGGTTCAACGCTGATTTATCAGGAGGAGAAGAACTTGTACCTGTTGATTTGATAAAAGCATTAATAAAAGAAATTGACAGAACGAAAACTGCGGTTACTTTTAGTGACTCGTTCGAATCATTAGCCCAAGTAAAACAACTTTTGAACCAAATAGAGCTTGACATCACCGATGAAGAAGCCCTTTAACCACTAAAAACACAATCAGTAATGACTATCTTAGACGGAAAAAAGACTTCAGAAGCCCTTAAACAAGAAATTGCTGAGGAAGTAAAGCAACTAAAAGCTGAGGAAAAGAAAGTACCACATTTGGCTGCTGTATTGGTAGGCGACGATGGGGCAAGTCTTACCTACGTGGGGAGTAAGGTGAAAGCTTGCGAACAAGTAGGCTTTGAGTCTACTTTAATAAAACTCCCTACTAACATCAGTGAAGAGGCGTTACTGCGAGAAATTGAAAAGTTAAACGCTAATCCTGAAATTGACGGCTATATAGTACAATTACCCCTACCTAAACACATCGACGAGCAGAAAATACTTTTAGCCATAGACCCTACAAAAGATGTAGACGGCTTTCACCCTGCTAACTTCGGTAGAATGGCACTGGATATGGAGGCTTTTATTCCTGCTACACCTTTCGGTATTATGGAGTTGCTGAAACGCTACGAAGTGCCTACCAAAGGCAAACACGTGGTAGTAGTAGGACGCTCACACATCGTAGGTCGCCCCATCAGCATATTACTCAGCCAAAAGGGAGCACAAGGCAACGCTACTGTTACACTTACTCACAGTCATACTCCTAACCTCGCTGAGCTTACACGTCAGGCAGATATTGTGGTAATGGCATTAGGTATTCCAGAATTTCTAAAAGGCGATATGGTAAAAGAAGGCGTAACCGTGATAGACGTAGGAATTACACGTCTAAAAGACGATAGCACCCATAAAGGTTATCGCATAGTAGGCGATGTAGCTTTCGATGAAGTAAAAGAAAAAGCGAGTTACATTACTCCTGTACCAGGGGGCGTAGGTCCTATGACCATAGCAATGCTCTTGAAAAATACGTTATTAGCTTATAAATGGTATCGATGAAAATAAAAGAATCTAAATATTATCACCCTATAAACCTCTTGCAGATAGACTCCGATGACCACGTAGAGGTGTACGATAAATACAAACTTCTGACTTTCAGCAACCCGTACCGTTGTTTGTTAGACGACTTGATGGCAAGAATTTATATAGGAGGAGAGGATTTGGTTATCCAACGAGACAAACTGAAACACTTTGTGAAATGTACTGACTATTACACCATAGAATACGCCTCCAAACAAAATGAGCTATACGAATCGGAAGAGTGCTATTTTCACCCAGAGCTCGAAATCTTTTTGGTAATAGACAAAAATCTCTCCAACGAGTACGATAACCAGATTTTTGAAGACGGATTGTACAAAGTAAATTCAGTATACTACCAAAACGACAATCCAAAGGCTAAGGAACACCTCAACACCTTGTTTTCAGAATATATAGAAAAGTATATCTCTAAAGAATCTAAGGTTTCCATACTACTAAAAACGCAAATAGGATTAGAAATCAAAACCCATAGCATCAAGCCTTACCGCATAGATTTTGAAACGATGTACAACAATGATTTTTTTGAAGTACATACTCGAGTGAAAAATGCGTTAACGAATGACAACAAGGGCGTGGTACTATTTCACGGGATTGCTGGTTCGGGGAAGACAAACTACATCAAATGGCTTACGAGTCAAATTCCGAATAAAAAATTTATCTTTGTACCTACTACAATGATAGGGTCGCTCACCGATCCTGCTTTTATTAGTTTGCTCATAGGCAATAAGAACTCTGTATTGGTACTCGAAGATTGTGAGAACTATATAGCTGAACGCACCGCCTTCAACAGCAATACCGATGTAGTATCGTCTATCCTCAATATAGCTGACGGTATGCTTTCTGATGTATTAGAATGCCAACTGATATGCACGTTTAACTCCGATATTTCTAAGATAGACTCGGCATTATTGCGCAAAGGCAGATTGATAGCCGAGTATAAGTTTAAAGAGCTAACTGTTGAGAAGTGCAATAAGTATTTGCAATCTACCGATAGAGATTTTAGAGTAGATAAGCCTTACTCATTAGCAGAACTGACCAATATAGACATAAAGGAACTCAAAGAACAAGACAAGCAAACTAAAATAGGGTTCAAATAAATGATACGTATATTTCTGACTTTTCTCTTCTTCTCGATAACTTTTGCCCAAGAAACAGGTAACCGAATGTCTTTGCTTTTTATGGGGGATATAATGGGGCACGTGCCACAAATAGAAGGAGCTTACGATATTGAAACGAAGCAATACAATTATATGCCTGTATTTGACAAAATCAAGCATAAGTTTGCGCAGGTAGATTTTGCTATTGCTAATTTGGAAGTAACTTTGGCAGGGGAACCTTATACAGGTTACCCTCAGTTTTCGTCGCCCGATGCTTTAGCAGTTGCTTGTAGAGATAGCGGAATAGATGTATTGGTAACTGCCAATAATCACACTTGCGATAAAGGCAAAAAAGGAATTATTCGTACTTTAGACGTACTCGACTCTCTGAAAATAGCTCATACAGGAACCTTTCGCAACAAAGCAGACTTTGAGAAACATAATTTATTGGTGCTTTCCAAAAATGGGATTTCAGTGGGAATACTCAACTATACTTATGGTACTAATGGTTTACCCGTTCCTGAACCTACCATCGTAAATAAAATAAATCTCAACCTAATGAAGCAGGATATTGAGAAAGCTAAAAAAGTAAATCTCGATAAACTGATAGTAGTGATACACTGGGGGATAGAATACCAGCAAAAGCAAAACAAAAAACAGGAAGAAGTAGCACAATTTCTTTTTGACAACGGAGTAGACATTATTATAGGAAGTCACCCACACGTCTTACAACCTATGTATTACTATCCGCAAACGGGACTTCATAAGGAACAGATGGTAGTTTATTCACTGGGTAATTTTGTATCTAACCAACGCAAAAGCTCAACAGACGGAGGTGCGATGGTAGAGCTGACCCTCTTCAAAGATGCTTATGGCACTCGTATCCTTGATAAAGGATATTATTTAGTTTGGGTAAATCGGACTCCAAAAACTAATAAGAAATATCTTTTTGAAATATTACCTTGCAAAGAATACGAAACTACTCACTACAAAGACCTTACTGAGAGCGTTAAGGATAGTATGAATATCTTCATAAACAACTCCCGAAAGTTATTCAAATCTAATATTTTAGTTAAAGAGAAACTATAGCTTATTACAACATTTCTTTTATGTATCAGCTTTAGAAAATAAATAAAGACTTTCTAATGATCATTATTTAGATAGCCTTTTCTTCTATATTACTTTTATAGCTACTTAGCTTTTATCATACGATCATTTCCAAAAAGGTCTTGACGTAAAATTATCTCAGTAAAATGCTTTTGTTCTAATAATGTTTGCATTTCTTGCCCTAAATACTGATTAATTTCAAAGAAAAGACTCCCATTAGGGTTTAAACTCCGCTGGGCAAGAGTAGCTATTTTATCGTAAAATAATAACGGATTATTATTAGGAACAAAGAGTGCTAAATGAGGCTCATATTCTAAAACATTATGGCGTATCTCTTTTTTTTCTAACTCACGTACGTAAGGCGGATTAGAGATAATAATATCATACTTATTAGGAAGAGTTTCTATTCGCAAGATATCTTGTTGTAAAAAATAAGTAACTACACTGTTTAATTTAGCATTACGCTTAGCTACTTTCAAAGCTCCTTCTGAGACATCTATAGCTGTTACTACGGCATTAGGAAGAGCTTTAGCAAGTGAAATAGCAATACAGCCACTGCCTGTCCCTACATCTAATATTTTGATTTTCTCGCTTTTGTCAGGATAATCTTGAAGTACCCAATCCACTAACTCTTCTGTTTCTGGTCGAGGTATCAATACATTTTCATTTACGAAAAAACGATTAGAGAAGAACTCTGTTTCACCCAAAATATACTGTATGGGTTTAGCTGTCTGTAATTCTCTAATCGCTTGCAAAATAGGTTGTGCTATATCTTCGGTAAGTAAAGTATCAGATTTTGCTAATATTGTAGCTTTACTGTACTTTCCATAATGCTCCAAAAGAATAAAGTAAAATGCATTTATTTCACTCTTAGGATAAAGTATTTCTAATTTATGATGTATATACTCTCTTAGCTCACTAAAAGTCATTAGTTCACACGAATTTGTTGTCCTACTTTTAGGTTACTACTAGTCACATCATCAAAATTATTAAGCTTCATCAATTGTTGTACAGGTACTTGTTGCTCCCGTGCTATTTTATAAAGAGTATCACCTGTTTGTACTTGATAATAGACTTCAGCAATAGCCTCTTTTTCAATGGTCGTGGTATCAATAGTATTAGTAGGTTTAACGATTGTTTTTGTTACAGTGGGATTAGACACCGATTTAATAGTTGTAGCTGGCTTAGATACTTCTTTTTTAGGAGTTAAAACAGTTGCTACTTGGGTATTAGAAGAAGTTATATCTCCTCCCCTAGCTACTATTACTTGATTGTCATACTGATGTAATTCAAACTTTTTGATAAGAGCTATCAATTTCTTTGCATAAGTAGGGTCAGTGGCATAGCCTGCTTTTCTGAGCCCGTGTGCCCAACCTTCATAATCTGTAGGACTAAGGTCAAACAGTGCTTTATAACGATTGCGATTTACAAGAAATTGTGAATGGTCTTCAAACGATTCGTATGCATATCTATATTTGCGAAAACATTCGCTCTTCTCATCGTCGTCGTGGGTAATAGTCTTACCGTCCCAAGTAGCGTGACATTTAATTCCAAAGTGGTTATTACCATAACGTGCCAAGCGTCCTTGCCCCGAGCCACTTTCTAAAATGCCTTGTGCCAAAGTAATACTCGCAGGAATATTGTAACGTTGCATCTCTACCATTGCAATATCCTTATAATCCTGAATATACTTTTGAGTAACGGCTGTCGTAACTTGTACCGCAGGAGTTATCTCGTGAAAGCTGTCTTCTGAGACATCTCTACGATTGTGTTTTGAATCAGCTAAAGCCTTATTTCTTTGGTCTATCTCCGAATGTGTAGGCTTTTTCATCTCCACTCTCGGTGTCGGCTTTTGTCCTCGATAGATTACCGAATGAGAATTTCTCCCTTTCCTGTAAGGCTGATCAGAGCACGATGATATTATAAAGAGAATTAGCAATAGCAAACTAAATCTTTTCATCATAATTCAATATACTTTTATGTTTTTTAATTCGTTCGTTGTTAAAACCTTTAATCCCTTGCAAACCACCAGTATGAATGGCTAATATACGGGTATTGGGTGCAAAATATCCTTGCTTTGTGAGGGCAAAGATAGCAAAAATCATCTTACCTACATATATCGGGTCTAATAAAATTTTCGTCTGACTGTTAAAATCATTTAAAAAATCTACTAATTCATCAGTTACTTTAGCATAACCACCAAAGTGATAATCGTGCACTAACTCCCAATTATTTTTGGTTGTATATTGTTTAATTACCTCACTTAAAAACGCTCCTCTCAAAGCTGGAAAACCAATGACTTTCTGATGATTAGCACTTGCATTAATAAGCCCTGAAATCGTCCCACCTGTTCCTACGGCACTACATATCACATCAAAAGCATTGTCCTCAGGAGTAAGGATTTCTTCACACCCCTTCACTGCCAGCTCGTTAGTACCTCCTTCAGGGGCTATATAGATGTTTTGTCCATAGCGTTTCCTAAGATTTTCCAGGAACTCTGGCGTGTGTTTTCGTCGGTAAGCCTCTCTTGTAACAAAATAAAAATCCATACCACAAGATTTAGCAAACTTTAACGTAGGATTAACATCTATTTTAGAACTTAACTCATCGCCACGAATCACACCTATGGTTTTCAAACCTACTATTTGTCCCGCAGCCGCTGTCGCAGCAATATGATTGGAATAAGCTCCTCCAAAAGTGAGAATTGTATCCTTGCCTTCCTGTTGAGCTTGTGCTATGTTGTACTTGAGCTTTCTGAGCTTATTCCCTGATACAAAAGGGTGATTTTTGTCCTCTCGCTTTATTGTAAGAGTAACCCCATCAGGCAACGGGATATTCACAGGTTCGTTTTCTATATGTAAGTTATTGAATAATAAAGACTGCATAATTATTCATATCTCAACGCTTCTACAGGATCTAATTTCGAGGCTTTTACTGCCGGATACAATCCTGATATTACCGCTACTACAAGAGCTATACATATAGCAATAATAATAACACCCCACGGAATGGTAAAATCAAACTTAACGGCTTTAGATATCAAATATCCTAAACTGATACCTAATACAATACCCGTAAGTGCTCCCAATTGAGCTATTATTAGGGTCTCGGTAAAAAACTGTAAGGTAATAGATTTGCGTTTAGCTCCCAACGCTTTGCGAATGCCTATCTCCTTAGTGCGCTCGGTTACCGAAACGAGCATAATGTTCAATAGGGCGATTGAAGACCCCAATATGGTAATAAGCCCAATCACAAAACCAGCAACAGAAAGGGTACCCGTAATACTGCCTATGCGTTGCAATAGGTCGTCACTGCGTTCTATCCCAAAATTATTTTCTTGTAAAGGTGCTAAGCCTCTCAGGTTACGCATCACTATGGTAGCATCATCTATAAGTCCGTCCAACTGGTCTTTGCTCTGAGCACTTATTTTGAGTTGAAAATTAGGATTATCTATGGAAAAAATACTGCGTGCAATACCTAAAGGAATCAACACTTGAAAGTTTTCGTAATTGCCAAAGGAGGAACTTTGTTCTTTAAGTATACCTATGACTTTGAACTTATAACCACGTACCGAAATAGTCTTTCCTAATGGATTTACATCTTTGAGTAGTGTTTTCTTAAAATCCGGACCTATCACGCACACATAGCTATTGTTCTGTATATCAAAATCGCTAAAATTGCGTCCCTCTTCCACTTCTAACCCCGAATTGCCAATGTAGTATTCATCTACGCCTATCACTACGGCTAATGGGTCAGTTTTTTTGTTCTCGTACTTCACCTCAGCTGAGGAGGCAACATTCATAGAAATACTCGTTTTTGCAAACGGATTATCTAACTGTTGTTTAAACGCTACTGCTTCTTGATAAGTAATTAAAGGGTGTGGCTTTTGGGTGGTACCACTCCCCTCAGCTCGCTGACTGTATTGATACCTTGTAATCGAAAAAGTATTAGCTCCCATACTCGAGAAATTGCCTTCAAGCGTATTGCGCAAAGCAGTAATCACACTCAGGATTCCTACCAATGCCGTAATGCCAATAGCGATGATGAGCACGGTGAGAATTGTGCGCAATAGTTGCCCTCTAATACTGTCAAGAGCTATTTTTATATTTTCACGAATTACAATCCACACGGTTTATAACAAATGCTTATGAGCGCGGTAAGATGAACGTACTAACGCTCCACTTTCCACGTGACGAAAACCTAATGATAAGCCTATTTCTTTATACTTAGCAAACTGCTCAGGAGTGACAAAATTCTTTACAGGAAGGTGCTGTTTCGAAGGTTGCAAATACTGACCGATAGTTACAATATCCACTTTTGCCTCTTTAAGGTCGTGCAAGGTTTCTATCACCTCTTCCTCAGTTTCTCCAAGTCCTAACATAATCCCCGATTTAGTACGGTTCGCACCGTTTTCCTTCAAGTAACGTAACACACCCAAACTTCGGTCGTATTTAGCTTGTATACGCACTTCACGAGTCAATCGGCGTACCGTCTCCATATTGTGCGAAATGATTTCAGGTGCAGCTTTCAGTATACGGTTTAAGTTGCGTTCTACTCCCTGAAAATCAGGAATCAAGGTCTCCATTGTGGTATTAGGGTTCATTCGGCGCACGGCTCTCACCGTCTCAGCCCATATAATGCTTCCCATATCCTTTAAATCATCTCGGTCTACCGAGGTTAGTACTGCGTGCCTAATGTTCATCAGTTTGATAGAACGTGCCACCTTTTCAGGTTCTTCCCAATCCAAACTTTCAGGTCGCCCTGTTTTTACGCCACAAAAGCCACACGAGCGCGTACAGATATTCCCCAATATCATAAAAGTAGCAGTGCCTTCTCCCCAACATTCTCCCATATTGGGGCAACTACCCGAAGTACAAATTGTGTGAAGGTTATATCTGTCCACCACACTCCTCAGTTCAGTATACTTTTTACCAGTGGGTAATTTTACCCTTATCCACTCTGGTTTATTGCTCTTTAAGGTAGTAGTGGTAGTGGTTTCTATTTCATCTACAGCAAGTGTTTCTGCATTCATTATTTTTTAATGTTCTATATAATTTTTTACAAAGATACTACAAAATTGATGATTACAAAAGTTTTTAGACCGAAAAAATATCTATCCCCTATCGGAAGTACTGATTATAAGTGAAGCACAAAAAGCTATTTCTTATATCTAACCCAAGTTTTACTAAGGTAAAAGCCTATTTTTTTCTTATATGAGAAAAGGCTAAAACAGAAACAAACGTTCTATTTTAGCCTTAAAAATAATTTTATCAACATTCTGACTTTGGCGGAGAGAGAGGGATTCGAACCCCCGGAGGTGTTACCCTCAACGGTTTTCAAGACCGCCGCATTCAACCGCTCTGCCATCTCTCCAAGTGCACAATCACAATTGTTTTCTCAATTATGCGGGTGCAAAGGTACAACTATTTTTATTATCTGCAAATTTTAAAGGCAAAAAATTAGATATTTTTTCTCTTCCATTTATAATTTATTGTTTTACAGATATGAACTATATTGCCTTTGTAAAAAACTAATTGTTCATCGTTGCCAAAAACTCTTCATTATTGCGCGTTAGCTTAATTTGCTTTTCCATAAATTCCATCGCCTCTATCGGGTTCATTTCTGCCAAATACTTGCGCAATACCCAAGTGCGATTAAGCGTGTTTTCATCAAGCAACAAGTCATCTCTACGAGTAGACGAAGCTATTAGGTCAATAGCTGGGAAAATACGGCGATTCGAAATACGTCTATCCAATTGTAACTCCATATTACCCGTTCCTTTAAATTCCTCAAAAATTACCTCGTCCATCTTTGAACCTGTCTCGGTAAGAGCCGTAGCGATGATAGAAAGAGAGCCTCCGTTTTCAATATTACGTGCTGCTCCGAAAAAGCGTTTAGGTTTGTGTAAAGCGTTAGCATCTACCCCACCGGTAAGCACTTTCCCCGAAGCTGGTTGCACTGTGTTATAAGCGCGAGCCAAACGGGTGATAGAGTCCAACAATATAACCACATCGTGACCACATTCTACCAATCGTTTTGCTTTTTCAAGTACGATATTAGCTATTTTCACGTGTTCGGAAGCTTCCTTATCAAAAGTCGAAGAGATAATCTCTCCTCGCACACTGCGTTGCATATCAGTTACCTCCTCAGGGCGCTCATCAATCAAGAGTACCATTAGGTACACTTCGGGGTGATTTTTGCTAATGGCATTCGCAATATCTTTTAAAAGCATTGTTTTACCCGTTTTAGGTTGTGCCACTATCATACCGCGTTGTCCTTTCCCAATAGGAGCAAAAAGGTCTATCAAGCGAGTAGAAACAGTAGAGCCTTTGCCTGCCAACTCAAATTTTACATCAGGAAAAAGAGGCGTAAGGTGTTCAAATAGTACTCGGTCGCGTACCACTTGGGGGTCAAGTCCGTTTATCTTTATAACTTTTAGTAGCGGATAATACTTTTCGCCATCTTTAGGCGGGCGCACCTCTCCATATACAGTATCTCCTGTTTGCAAGCCAAAAAGTCGGATTTGTGAAGAAGATACGTAAATATCATCAGGTGAAGCCAAATAGTTATAGTCCGAAGAACGCAAGAAACCATAACCGTCAGAAGTGATTTCTAAAACCCCCTCACAGTCTACCACGCTGTCAAATTCAAAATCGGGGGCGCGATAACGGTTTTTCTTTTCTTTATCAAAATTCTCATTATTAACAATAGTATTACCATTGTTCACATTTTGATTGTAATTACCATTATTGCCATTGCCATTTTGTACAGGGGAACTGTAGTTTTTTGTTGGAGTAGCATTATTCTGATGATTGTTAGAAACCACAGAAGTAGTGTTTTTCTTCTGATACGTTTTAGATTCATCTGCCGAAGAAGCCTTTTTAACGGTTGGTGTTTTTGAAGTCTTTTCTTGTTTAGAACTGCCTACTTTTTGAGGTACTTCTATTTTCTTTTTACGACTGTTTTTTTTGGGTTCAGTTGTGTTCTCAGTTGTAATAATAGGAGAATTGTCTTTTTGAACTTCTTCTTTTTTGTTGGGGAGTTCTTTTTTTTGATTTTTTAGAATTAGGTCTATGAGTTCAGGCTTATTTACATACCGAAATTTAGGTATATCCAAATGTTTTGCTATTTCCTGTAACTCAGTTAGCTTTTTAGATTTTAACTCTACAATGTTAAGCATTTTAAATAGTTATTATTAAAGTAAGTGATTTTTTTCAGTAGTCAAGATAAGTGAAATTCCTCTTTTTATATAGTTAAGATGGGATATTATTGAAAGTGTATTTTAATCAGAGGTACTGAAATCGGGTGCAAAGATATAAAACATTTAGCAATTAGCAAATTATTTTCTTTTTTTTATTGTCCCGCCAATTCTTTTATCAAGTGCAATTTTTTTTATTAGCTTTTGATAGAATAAACCTTTTAGTTTTTCAAAATCTAATACTTTTCTTGCTCTATACAAGTTCCCATCGCTACATTACCTTTGTCATTCGTCACCCGTCATTCGTCATTCCTTCCTTTTTCTTTCGTTTTAACATTTTCTACCACACACTCTTAATCATTCATTCCCAACTACTTAAATACCTTTTCTATACCAATCTTCCAAGATTCCTATAAGCTTCCTATAAGCTTTCTATAAGCTAATCCCATCTTAAAAGCACTTTCACACCTGCTACGATACCCTTCGTTTCCTTCCGAAAAGCCCCAATATGCCACTTTTGTAGTACACACTTTGTTAAAGTTTTTATTGCCTCAGGTATTTCTAGCTTTATTGGCATTATTGACATTTCTGGTATGAATCAATTATTTTGTAGTATCAAAAAAAGAATGTATTTTTGCCTCATAAAGAAGTAACTATGAAAGAACGCAACCCTCTTATCGATGTGCTCAAAGGTTTTGCTATCATCTTGGTAGTGATAGGGCACGCTTCGCAATGGTTTTCGGGTGATGACCGCACCAACCCCTTGTATGTAACCATTTACGCTTTCCATATGCCCCTTTTTATGTTTCTTTCAGGCTATGTAAACTTCAATATTCGTGGCGAACTGAACCTCAGCAAACGCTTTCAGGTATTGGTGATTCCTTTCTTCGTTTGGTTTTTAATTTCCGCCACTTATCACGGTTATATCCTCGATATAGAAAAAGTATGGGAACATCTTTGCGTGCTCATTTATAAACCCACACAAGGAATGTGGTTCTTGTGGTTGCTATTTTGGGAGTGTGTCTTGCTCTATCTGGCTTTGAAGATTAATAAACATCGTGAAATATGGGTGATGATAGGTCTATGGAGCATTCTCATCTTCTTGCACCGAGTTACAGGAGCACAACCTATCTTTTATGGATTGCCCGAATTGTGTTGGTATTTCATCTATTTTTCATTGGGTTATGCCACACACAAGTACAAACCTCAAGCACTGAAAGTTCTGCGCCCTATGGGTTGGGTGAGCCTTATTGCCTTTCCGCTCCTATTGCTCTTCCCTGTCGATAAAGCTCATTACATACTCCACTCTCTCCGTTTGTACGCTTTGGCACTTACGGGTATCGCTGCTTCTTATGTTTTATGGGAATGGTGCTGCCGTTCAGAAAATAAGGCAACACAATGTTTGAAGTATTTAGGAGGCATTTCTTTAGAAATATATGTCACCCACTATTATATGCGCTTCTTAGTAGTTTACATCAAAGAATATATAAGCGATAATTTCTATTTGAACGTAGCTATATTCTCCGTTTTAGCCATCATCGTTTGCGATATAATACAACGATTGGTACAGCGCATAAAATGGCTAAGAAGAATACTCTACGGCAGATTTTAAATAGGTGAAAAACTCTTAACTTTTCACTTCTCCATTTCTTTTTCTGCCTTGCGAGCTTCTTCTATATAGTTTTTGAACTCTTTGCCGTATTTAGAATTGGCAACCTCTTTATTGAGTTTTCCATAAATAGAATCTAAGTATTTTACGCGAGTATTGGGGGCATCAACCAATACCACATAAGGGGTGATATACGAATCGGGGTGCGTGAGAGCATAGTTCAGCACAAAGAGGTGACGACGGAAGTTATTTTTCTCCGATGCTGCATTCAGCGAGTCGGCTAAGGTAGTATTCCCCGCCTTAAAAGCGTTCACTTGCTGTTCGAGGAGTTCAGCATTGCGCATTCCGAACTGTCGCATAGTGTGGGCATACTCTCCATAATCCTTTTGCGATTGCGAACCACTGATATTAGCTTTCACTTCAAACATATCATAAGAACTGTTGATAGTAATCAGCTTAGGTTCACCAAAGAACATTAGGCGGTCACCGAGGTCGGTACCTGCTTGTTTTTTTAAATCGAGGTAAATAAAAAACACTTCAGGACTCTCTAAATGTCGCTTGAAGGTAAACTTACCATTGCCATTGGCTACTACCGAATCGATATTGGTGAGCTTATCGTTTACGAATTGTTGTAGGTAGATAGTACCTACTTTCAATCCGTCGATATTTCCTTCCACAATCATTGTGTTTTTGTCGTCCTTCTTGCAAGCTACTATCATTAATAGTGCTGAGACTGCCATTAATATTCTTTTCATTATTGTTTAGTTTTTAGTTATTAAAAAGAAAGACAATTTTGCCAAAGTTTATATGATTGTCATCATTGTCATTGCTTTATTTTGTGTTTCTTCGTATTCTTTTTCAGGAATAGAGTCTTTGGTAATACCTCCTCCCACATACAAATAGGCTTCGTTATCAGTGATTTGCATACAACGCAAATTCACATAGAATGCTTGGTTATTGTTGGACACCCAGCCACAATAGCCTGTGTAATATTGCCTTTTATAAAGTTCGTTTTCTATAATAAAGGTGCGAGCTTCCTCAGTAGGATAACCACAGACGGCTGGTGTAGGGTGCAGACGTTTTATTAACTCATATACTTTATCAGGAGCTATCTTCCCTTTTATTTTAGTACATAAATGCATCAGACTACCTGCTTGCACAGTTTGAGCTGCTGAAACTTCAAGTTCATTAACATACTCTTGTAACTGCTGCACGATGGTATCAGTAACTATTTGCTGTTCTTCTTTTTCCTTAGTATGCCAATGTATCTCACCTTCTTTAAAAGGTTGTGTCCCTGCCAATGCCATTGTGCAAAAATCTTCGCCATTACTGCGGAAGAGCGTTTCGGGCGTAGCAGCCAGCCAAGTTCCTACTTTAGGGTGATAAAACAAATAGCAAAATGCCGAAGGGTATAGTGTTACCATATTGGCAAAGCTCTTAAACGGATTTACCACTTCTTTGATAGTTATCTTGCGCGAAAGAACCACTTTCTCAAAATGACCTCTGTGTATCTCATCAATAGCTTTGGTTACTAAACCTATGTGCTTTTGTTTTTCGGCTTCGGTATCTTCTAAAATATCAATATTAGTATTTTCTACAATCGATTGTGTAGGCAAATGGCTTACGGTAACTTTGTTAGCAGTGATGATAACAGCAGGTTCATTAGCATCGAAAGGAGCGAAAACAAATCCCTCTTGTTCCTCTTTATCAGTGTTGAAAAAATGAAGTGTATCATCTTCTTGTCCCAACAATATTACTGAAGTGTGATGTGGAGGTTTGTAGCACACAAAAGGTAAGTGTTCAGCATATTTGTGCTGTACTTGTTTTAAAAGTTCTTCAAATGAAATATAATCTTCAGTTTCTATTCTCATAAGTTAAATTGCACAATAGCTTATATGGTTTGGGTATCGTAAAAGGCTTTGAAGACGCCATTTTGAGCTAAAAGTTCGTCTTTGGTACCTTGTTCTACTAATTTTCCTTTGTCGAGCATCAGTATTTTATCGACGTATTTAGTGATAGACACACGATGACTCACTATAATTACGGTTTTGCCTTTTAAGGTATCGCGCAAATTAGTTAAAATTTTCTCTTCGGTATCGGTATCTACGGCTGATAAACAATCGTCTAACAAATAAATTTCGGCTTCTTTGAGCAAGGCTCTTGCGATGGCTACTCGTTGGCGTTGCCCGCCACTGAGTGATACCCCGCGCTCTCCAAGCACCGAGTCGTATTGATGGGTGAACTCTGTAATATTGTTGTGTACCACTGCTTTTTGGCAGGCTTGTATTATCTGTTCTTCGGTAGCATTTTTATTGCCAAAGCGCAAATTGTTGCGAATAGTGTCCGAAAACAAAAAGTTCTCCTGTGGCACTACCGAAATAGCTCTGCGCAAGCTGTGTAGATTCAATTCTCTTACGGGTTTGCCTCCTATCAGTACTTCACCCTGATTTGCATCGTACATACGTGCAATGAGGTCTAATAGTGTAGTCTTACCACTACCGGTTTTGCCTATAACGGCTACTGTTTGTCCTGCTTCTATATGGAAAGATACGTCTTTGAGAGCTTCTATTCCCGTATCTTCATAACGAAAAGATACTTTATCAAATGTAATATCTCCTTTAATAGGCGTAAGCTCTCCTACCTGATTGCGTATCTGAGGTACTTCGGAAAGAAACTCGTTGATGCGCTTTTGCGAGGCTTCCGCTTGTTGTACAATAGAACTTACCCAGCCCACTGTAGCCACAGGCCAAGTGAGCATCATCACGTAAATACTGAACTCTACAATTACTCCAATAGATTGTATTTCACCGGTGTAATAGAGCTTTCCCCCAATAAAGATTACAAAGATAAGGCTCAATCCTATCATCAGTATCATTGTAGGAATAAAAAAAGCCTGTATCTTAGCGAGCTTGATGTTTTTCTGACGACCGTCTTCGGCGAGTACTGCTAATTGCGCATCGGTAGCCGCCTCGTTATTATACGATTTTATCACCCCGATACCCGAGAAAGTTTCTTGTGAAAAAGTAGAAAGGTCGGATAGGTAGGCTTGTACCTTCATCGTTTCAATATTAATCTTTTTGCTCATTTTGTAGATAAGCAAAGAGAGAATAGGCAATGGGATAAGGGTGTAGATAGTAAGTTTGGGAGAGATGATAAACATTAGCGGAATTACGCAAGCAAAAAGTGTAATAGTTTGCACACTATACATAATAGCAGGACCTGCGTACATACGTACTTTCGATACGTCCTCGCTGATACGGTTCATCAAGTCACCTACTCGGTTGCGTTTGTAGAAACTAAGCGATAACTGTTCATATTTCTTAAATATCTCGTTTTTCATATCGTATTCGATGTAACGAGATACATTGATGATAAGCTGACGCATAAAAAACATCAGCACCGCCGATATGATAGTCGTACCGATGATAATAAGCGCGTATTCTATAAGTAAGGAAGTCATTTGTGAGGCATCTTTGTTAGCCGATTTAGCAAAGTCCTCAATGGCTGCGATAGAGTTTTTTACATATCGCGGCATAAAGAGTGAAAACACTCGCGACACTATAGTAATGAGTATCCCAAGTAGTAAGTGGTATTTATATTTATAAAAATATTTACGTATATGTCTCAGATGTGCCATTGGCTTAAATTCTCAATCAGAGTGCAAAAGTAATAAATAATGAGCAAATAACAATAGAAACTCAACTATTAAAACTTCGGCAACTCCCAATGGTATTTTACCGATAGCAATCGCACAGCTATAACTACCATTATGGTAATGAATACTACTAAGTTGTGATTTACAAAGTTATCAATAAGGAAATAAACAGTACCTCCTGCTATGCAAGCCGTTGCGTAAATCTCTTTGTGGAAAACAGCAGGTAGTTTGTTGGCTAATATATCCCGAATAACTCCTCCGAAGCTACCTGTCATCGTACCTAAGATAATAGCAATAGTGGGCGACAAGCCAAAACGCAATGCTTTTTCTATCCCGATGATAGTGAACACCCCTAGCCCAATAGTATCAAACACCATCAGCGATTTGCTCCAATGCTCAGAGAATTGCTTTTTGAAAACAACGGTAATCACTACACTAATGACTATCATCAATATATACGTAAGATTGTTCATCCAGAATACCGGTACACTGCCTATCATAATATCGCGAAGCGTCCCCCCTCCTACCCCTGTTACAAAGGCTAAAATGAGCATTCCAAATATGTCCATACGTCGTTCTAATCCCACTAACACGCCCGAAATACCAAATACAGCCGTTCCTATTAAGTCCCAGAGATAAATCTGGTCTATCTGTGATAGTACATTGATAAAATCTTCCATTCTAAGTTTTATTTTAATTTCTGTGACTTGCCACACTTCTCTTAGCATTAATGCCAAATCTCCAAAAGTCGCCAAGTGTCCCCTACTGGTACAAACACAAACGCAATAGCTTTTTCCGTATTTTTACAACATACCCGATCGGGATAATAACTAAAAGTATAGGTTTGCAGGGCATTGATATCATCGGTGAGTAACTCTTCTTCGGTAAGAAGTACACTGCCGTCTTTCTGTACCAACAAGCGCATTAAAGGCTCTGCCAAATGCTGTTGCCTAAACGCCATATCAGTAGTGAATTGCTTGAAGAAAGCGGGAAACTGCTTTTGCTGGTCTACCAGCTGTTTAGTTTGCTTTTCCATTTCGGCATAAGGTAATAAGCTACCGTCCTTTCGCTGTAAGAATACCTGTTTGCAATCATCTTTAGCTACACAAAAAGTGTACAAATGTATATCGGCATAAGGCAATTGGCTCAGCAACTGATAGCGGTAATACGCTTTACTATCTTGTTGCAAGCTATCTTGCACCCAATAGGTGCGATTACTACCCGCAAGACTTTCTATCTGTTGTATTTTTGCTTTTACTTCTGCTAATTCAGCAACTGTTTGCTTAGCGGTCTCAGTATTACAGCTCTTTTTTAAGCTAATAATAGAGTTATCGCAAGCTAAAACCAGTAGTGAAAGGAGTATTGTTAAAAGAAATTTCATTTATAGTTTTTTATCTTCCGCAGATTATTGTCACATCCTTTTTACTTTTTATCTTAAACAAATTCAAATCTTACCATTCCGTCTGCATCTATCTTAGTGAGCTTTACTTTGTGCAATGTATTCACTAAGGAAGGATCCCACGGGGCTTTTACCTTTACGTAGTTCTCTGTAAATCCGTGAATGTAACCCTGTTTGTTGTCGCTCTCAAAAAGCACTGTCTTCTCTTTTCCCAGCTGACTTGTATAAAAGGCATTGCGTTTCTTTGCCGAGAGTCCACGTAACATCTTACTGCGTTTAGCGCGTACGGCATCGGGCACTACCCCGTCCATTAGCACCGCCTCAGTATTGTCGCGCTCGGAATAAGTAAATACGTGCAGATACGAGATATCCAAATCATTTAGGAAGTAATACGTTTCCAAGAAGCGCTCATCGGTCTCCCCCGGAAAGCCTACAATCACATCTACCCCTATGCAAGCATCGGGCATCACTTCGCGTATTTTGGCTACTCTACTCACATAAAGCTCACGCAGGTAGCGGCGTTTCATCTTTTTGAGAATTTCATTACTTCCACTTTGTAACGGAATGTGAAAGTGAGGCACAAAGCTCTTAGATTGCGCTATAAAGTCGATTGTTTCGTCCTTAATGAGATTCGGCTCAATCGATGAGATGCGCAGGCGTTCTATGCCTTCAACCTTATCAAGGGCTTGCACAAGTTCCAAAAAGGTATGCTCGTGCTTTTTGTTGCCAAATTCTCCCTTGCCGTAATCGCCTATGTTCACGCCCGTAAGCACAATTTCTTTGATACCTTTATCCGAGATTTTCTTAGCATTAGCAATGATATTTTCAATAGTATCACTGCGCGAAATACCACGTGCCATCGGTATGGTACAGTAAGTGCATTTGTAGTCGCAACCGTCCTGCACTTTTAGGAAAGCCCTCGTACGGTCTCCAATAGAGTAGCTCCCCACATAGAAATCAGTTTCCGAAATCTCGCAGGAGTGTACTACACCCTCATTATTTTTGGTAAGGTCGTCGATATATTGGGTAATGTTGAACTTTTCTTTTGCTCCCAACACCAAATCTACCCCATCTACCGAGGCGAGTTCTTCGGGTTTCAGCTGGGCATAACAACCCACTGCCGCCAAGAATGCCTTAGGGTTTGTTTTCAGTGCTTTACGTACGATTTGTTTGAATTGCTTGTCAGCATTTTCAGTTACCGAACAAGTATTGATTACATATATATCAGCAGGTTCGTCAAAATCTACGCGCTGGTAGCCTTCTTCTTCAAAGCTTCGCGCAATGGTTGAAGTCTCCGAGAAGTTCAGTTTGCAACCCAAAGTATAAAATGCTACTTTTTTCATTTAGTCATTAGTTTTTTTACCTCTTACCTTTTACCTATCAAAAAATTCTCTCTCTAAAAAATACTGTACAATGGCTTTTTTCATCAGTATGGTTTGTTCACCAGGCTTTAGGTCAGGGAGGTTTTGCACCAAACGGTAATGAGGCCAGCCATCAGGGTCTGTAAATTCGTATTGGTAATAGCCAAAGGGTTCTAAGAGCTTACAAATGCCAATGTGCATCAAGTCTACTTTCTCATCTTTGACGTAAGTGCGTCCCAATTGTCCCAATTCTTGTACCCCGATGAGGTAGATAATCCCATCTACCCCCAATGTCTCTCCTTCGGTAAAAGTATCGGAAAGGCGTTGTACCACCTCTTCCCAACGGGCTTTTAGTAGCTCGTGTTCGGTCATAATAAATTCATTTAGGGTGCAAAAGTACAAAAAAAAATCATATTGCAAATTTGTGCTACATCTGCCTTACCTTCATCTTATCCCCTCTTTAGTTCCACCTTATCGTCATTCTTGGTTTGTCTTTTCTTCGTCTTTTGTTCGTCTTTTGTTTATCTGCCCGTGCGGCTCGCACCGTCTTTTGTTCGTCTTTTGTTCGTCTTTTGTTCGTCTTTTGTTCGTTCATTGTTCGTTCATTGTTCGTTCATTGTTCGTTCATTGTTCGTTCATTGTTCGTTCATTGTTCGTTCATTGTTCGTTCATTGTTCGTTCATTGTTCGTCTTTTCTTCGTCTTTTGTTCGTCTTTTCTTCGTCTTTTGTTCGTCTTTTCTTCGTCTTTTGTTCGTCTTTTCTTCGTCTTTTGTTCGTCTCTTTATTATCTGCCTGTCGTGCTACGACTGCCCGTGCGGCTCGCACCTGCCTATGCGACTCGCACATTTGCTAATTTGCCAATTATTCCCTATCTTTGCACCCTAATAAATCATTATATCATTTTTTATGAAGAAAATCAGTATTATATTGTTGGCTTTTTTATTGCTCACTCCCATAGCAAAAGCCGACGAAGGAATGTGGTTTTTGATGTTCATCGAACGTCTCAACCAAAGAGATATGCAGAAGTTAGGCTTACAACTCACTGCTCAAGAAATTTATAGCATCAATAATAACAGTCTCAAAGATGCTATCGTACAATTTAATGGAGGTTGTACTGCGAGTATCATCTCCAAAGATGGCTTAGTGCTCACTAACCACCATTGTGGCTATGGCAATATCGCTCAGCTCTCCACACCTGAAAACAACCATCTAAAAAACGGATTCTGGGCACGCTCTCGCGCCGAAGAACTTTCACCTAAGCAGTCATTCGTGCGTTTCTTCGTGCGTATGGACAATGTAACCGACCGTATGCTATCAGTGGTAAAACCTTCAATGAACGAAAAAGAACGCGAAGCTGCTCTCAACCAAGAAATGGCTAAAATACAAAAAGAAAACAGTGAAGGGGGTAAATATGTAGTTTCAGTACGTCCATTCTTCCAAGGTAATGAATATTATTACTTCGTATACCAAGATTTTAAAGATGTACGACTTGTAGGTACGCCTCCTGAAAGCATTGGAAAATTCGGTGGCGATACCGATAATTGGGAATGGCCTCGCCAAACAGGCGACTTCTCGCTTTTCCGCGTATACACTGATAAAGACGGTAATGCCGCCGACTATTCACCTAATAACGTACCTCTTAAAGCAAAACGCTATCTTAAAGTGAGTCTCAAAGGCGTGCAAGATAAAGATTTTGCAATGATTATGGGATACCCAGGGCGTACCAACCGCTGGGAAAGCTCTTATTGGGTAGACCAAAACGTAAAATATGCCTATCCTGCGTGGGTAGAAGCCTCTAAAACAGCTATGGACGCAATGAAGCGCTTTATGGATAAAGACGATGCCGTACGCTTGCAATACGCTTCACAATATTCAAGCATTGCCAATTATTGGAAAAACCGCCAAGGTATGATTGATGCACTTACGGCTCATAAAACAGCAGCTACTAAGCGCAAAACCGAAGCTATTTTCGCCAAATGGGCTAATAAAGCTGAAAATAAGGCTGAATATGGCGACGTACTGAACACTTTATCTAATTTCTTTGAAAAAACCAATGCTAAATCAGCCGATGAGAATTATTTGGGTATGCTATGGCGTGCTTCTTTCTTTATAAAGATGCCTGTACGCTACATCAGTATTGTAGATGGAGCTAAACGCGGAGGTATGCCCGCTGAAGAATTACAAAAAAGAGTTGATGACTTGTTAGCCGATTATGACAAAGTGAATTTAGAGGTCGAAAAGGCTATCCTTGCCGATATGTTACAGCTCTATGCTAACAAAGGTAATGAAGTTCCTTCTCAGTTGAAAGATATCAAAACAAAATATAATGGTAACTTCCATAAATATGTAGAGGAACTTTTGGCTAATAGCATTTACCGAAGCAAAGAAACAGCGAAAACAGGTACTCAACAAGATATCATACAATTAGCACAAGACCCTATTTTGCAACTCTCCGAAGTGCTTTTCAACAGTTACCGCAACCCTTCTCAAGAACTTATAAACTTAGAAGACAGCTATGCCAAAGCCTTCCGCAAGTTCGTAAAAGGTATGCGCGATTCTAAAATCAGTACTATCTTGTATCCCGATGCCAATTCTACTCTGCGCCTTACCTATGGTACGGTCATTCCATTGGCTACCGATAAACGCAACCCCGATGTGAAAAAGAACTACTATACTACCTTTAATACCCTAATGGCAAAGTACAAAAAAGGCGATGCCGAATTTGATATGCCACAGCGTATGCTCGACCTTTATAAGAAGAAAGAATTTGGAAGGTATATAGACAAAGACGGTTCTATGCACGTAAACTTCCTTACTAATAACGATATCACAGGTGGTAACTCAGGTTCGCCTGTAATGAATGGTAAAGGAGAACTCATAGGGCTTGCTTTCGACGGCAATATCGAAGCAATGGCAGGCGATGTAATCTTCGACAAACAACTACAACGCACTATCAACGTAGATATCCGCTACGTCCTCTGGGTAATCGATATTTATGCCGGAGCCAAGAACATTATAAATGAAATAGAAACAGTACAGTAGATAAAAGAGTTAGGAGTTAGCATATAAGCTAATTCCTAACTCCTAAAATAGAATGAGCCTATCAAGTTATACAAAAGAATTCAAATACAACTTTAAAATTGCTTACCCCATCATATTAGGAATGCTCGGGCACACCCTTGTTGGGTTCGTAGATAATGTAATGGTAGGTAAAGTAGGTATTACCGAACTCGGAGCTGCTGCTCTGGGTAATACCGCTATATTCATTGCAATGTCGTTTGCCATTGGTTTTTCTGTTGCTAGTACTTCCTTAGTAGCAATGGCTGATGAAGCAGGTGATAAACCAACTGCTCAGTCTATTCTCAATCACGGAATGGTACTCAATGTAATATTAGGAGTAGTTCTTTTCCTTTTATTGTTTTTTGTAGAACCTGTGATGCGCTATACAGGACAAAGCGAGAAAGTAATAGAGTTGGCAGTACCCTACACCCATTTGGTAGCTTTTTCGCTTATTCCGTTGGGTGTCTTCACTACCTTCAAACAGTTTGCCGATGGCTTATCAATGACCAAATATGCTATGTATGTTACTATCTTAGCAAACTTGCTAAACGTTTTTCTAAACTATCTTTTTATTTATGGTAATTGGGGTTGCCCGAAATTAGGAGTGTTAGGTGCTGGTATTGGTACCTTAGTATCACGAATTGTAATGCCTATAATGCTTTTCTTTATGCTGAAAAACTTAGAGAAGTCGCGTGAATACGTTATGAGTATCAGTTTTAAGAATATGCAACAAGCAATGTACAAAAAGATAACTGCTCTCGGACTCCCCACCGCTATGCAAATGATTTTTGAAACAGGTATCTTTACGGCAGCTATTTGGATAAGCGGTATGCTGGGAGAAAATCATTTATCAGCAAACCAAATTGCGCTCAACTTATCGAGTATGACTTTTATGGTCGCTAATGGCTTAGGAATTACTGCTATGATACGTGTAGGGAATCAATTAGGAGCGAGAAACTATGCTAATTTGCGTAGAGTAGCTATTTCGGTATTTCTGTTAGTACTCTGCACACAAGTATTTTTTGCCCTTCTTTTAGCGGTATTTCGCACTTGGTTACCGTCATTGTACTTAGAGATGGATAACATAGAAAAATTAGCTAATAATACTCTAGTAATAGGCGAAGCTGCCAATCTCTTGCTCATTGCAGCTATTTTCCAAATATCCGATGGAATGCAAGTAACAGCTCTTGGTGCCTTGCGTGGAGTACAAGATGCCAAAGTGCCTATGTACATCACCTTTGTTGCCTATTGGCTGATTGCATTCCCTATTCTTTATGTGTTAGGCATTCATACCAATTTAGGCACTATGGGCATCTGGATTGGCTTGCTTACCGGTCTCACCGTCGCTGCTGTCTGGCTCTTGTATAGGTTCAACCGTATCAGCTTACAACTGATAGCTAACAGACACCAATATACTTCTTAAAGTTTTTTGTAATTCATAAATAACAAAGGGCTGTTCAATGTACATTGAACAACCCTTATATTTTTATTATAATAATTTATAAACTAATTTTAATCTTCCTCTTCTCCATCCCAGTATTCCAGAAACTCCTTTATGAGCTTGGCCGGATTGGCTTTCTTTGTCCAAGAAATAGGTGTATCTTCAAAATCTCGCTGGTGAATAATGATAGGAATATTACGCCCAAATACCTTTTCTACCTCCCCGTCGTCCAACAATCGTTTGGCGAGAACTATCACCTCTTTGATAAAGTCTTTACCAAACTTATCACCTTTTTTGAGGAGCTTATCGTAAAGGTCTTCGTCTTCTTCTATGGCGCGATCGTTTTCCTCATCAGAATAGAAATAAGGAGTTTTAGCAAACCACTGTTTCAGCAATTTGTCTTTTTTACCTCCTACGGTTTCCACTTCTGTTTGTAACCAATAATCAAAATTCCACTTGGCATCTTCTTTCGAAGTGGCGTTGTAACTCTCTTCTTTTACATTTGAAAGGGTATTATAGCCCAGTGTAATTTTAGGAAATCGCAAGTCATCATCGTCACACGTACAACAAAAAGACAGTACGTAGACTTCTTTTTTATCCTCTTCATTTGCAATTTCTTGAATTGCATTTTTCAACTTCTCGTAACTCTTCTCTGTAAAGTTTTTTAGTTCCTTTTCCACTATAAAATATTGATGTTTTAGTTCTATTTGTTTTTAATGATTTTTTCAAAATGTCTGCAAAAGTAACTATTTAATTTTACATAGCGTAATTTTTGAGCTATTTTTTTTCATTTCAGATAATGAATAAAAAAACGAACTTTTTAAGATACTATTTTATACAAATTCGTAAGTTTTAGTGCTACCGTCTCATCAAAGGAAGTGGTATTTTTCACTTGTATATCGGCATCTTTATGCTGAATGGCGAGTGTAAGTTGCAAAATAGGGTGAGTAATGGGGTTGATAAGTGCCATAAACTTCACATTGGTAGTTTTGGTTAAAAAGAGTTTATGCCCTGTAATTTCCTCGGTAAGATTCTTGATTATTTGCATCATACACACCCCTGGTGTAATAGGATTACCAGGAAAATGCCCTTTGAAGATAGCGTGTTGAGGGTTGAGGGTAAGAGTGCAGAGATAGTTTTCTGCGTCTTGCTTTTTTAAGCTATTGAGGGTATAAAATTCTTTTAACATCTTTGAGAATAAGCAATTAATGATTTATAATTAAGGGTTCTAAAACTATTTTAATAGTAAAAGAGTGATGTTCTATGGTTATGTTGTTGGTATTATAGGTAAAAGTAGTGTATAACTTCTTACCTTGCATATTGAGCTGTTTGAAGAGGTTGGTTCCTGAAGTAAACAAATAAACAGCATCATTCCCATCTTTGCTCTGTTGCACTTCGATAGTGCCATTGGCGTATTTTTGAGTAACCTGCCAATGGGTTTTAAGAAGGTGCTTAAAGTCGGTGGTGAGGGTGCGGATGATTATTTTCTTATTGAGGTCGGGGGTTATATAGTTGGTCTTTACCTTTCCATTTTGGTTTTCAAAATCAAAAAGCGTGTTGCCAAAGTCGGTAGTGAGGGCTACTCGCCACGTATTATCTACGGTAATTTTAGCTGCTAAGAGTCCGCTAAAAGTGTGACCATAAGCAGTAATAGTAGCTCGATAGAGATACTCCTTCCCTACTCTTACGTGAGGATTGACCATCGTTGTTGGCGTTGTAGCCACTGATTGGTATTCGGTAGGGAGCTTATAAGAAGGTGAGCAACTGCTAAAGCTAAGCAATATAGCAAACAAACTACATTTTAAAATTTGCTTCATCAATTTTTGTATTTAGTTTTTTATTGCTGAATAAGATTTCAGTGTAGTCTTTAGAAGGTTCAATGAGTTTTACACGTTCCACGACACTATCAACATCAAAATACAGATGTATTTCACTCACATATTTCAAAAGTGTCTTATCCTTGGGCAATAGTTTTACCAATGTACTTTTGTCTGATTTGGCAAAGGTCATAGCAAACTCTTTCTCGTTGAACATATCACCACTGATAGAACTCACAATGAGGTTATTTATTTTTTTGAAGACTTTATTATCAGCTTTCATCTGTGAGACATTACCTGCATCATTCACTGTGATCTTATCTTTCTGAAAAATAATGCGATACTGATAAGGCTTCGTGTATTGCCAATTCAGTTTATCGGGTTTAGCGAATGCCATTTTTCCAAAAGTCTCAATATCTTTACTCATAAAATCCAAGTGTTTTTTCTGAGTAAAATCGGCTTGCATTGTTTGGATTGACTTGTTTTTAGCAATGGTTTGAGTTTTGAAGTCGCGTATTTGGACTTCGGTAAGGGCTTGGGCACTGATTGTTAAAGGTGCAACACAAATAAGGGATATTAAGAGTTTTTTCATCCTAAATTGTTTGTAATTGTATAGTTATTTTCTTTGAGATACTGCAATAAGCGTTCCAAAACGGTGAGGGTATGAGGCAGGCGGTCGTGCATCAGTATGATATTGCCATTGGTAAGTTTGCGCACAATGCGATGAAAAAGCTTGTCTTCATCGTGTATTACGGTGTCTAATGAGCGTACATCCCATCCTATAGCTTTTTTAGCTGTTGCCCGAATTGCTCTAGCAACGGGTGGTGAGGTGATTCCGTATGGAGGTCGGAAATATGGGGTAACGATATCCAAGTGCGCCAATGCTTCATCGGTATGGCGGATTTCGTTGGCAAGGGCTTTTGCGTGCAGAATATTTTTAGGTTGATGGGTGAAGGTATGGTTTGCCACTAAATGACCTTCAGCTTGCATACGTTTGACGACCTCTGGATACTTTTGTATTTGTTCACCTACACAAAAAAAGACTGCTTTGGCGTTGTATTGCTCCAAAAGGTCTAAGAATTGTGGTGTGAGTTCTGAGGGACCATCATCAAAAGTTAGCGCTACTGTTTTTACTGGACGCTCCTTTAAGAAGTATTGTGTTTTAACAAAATAAGAGAGGCGGATATCGAATACGCCCCAAGAGGTAATGCCTAAAAACAACACTATTAATAACACATATACCCACCAAGGAGCATTTTGTATAAATGCTGTTACAAGAGCACTGACAAATATTGCGATTGTAAAAAGGTGTTTGTTCAATGTTTAAATAATAAAATGTTAATACTTTGTCAAGGAAAACCTCACACGGATTCCACAGTTTTTTTCTTTTTAATTATTCATTGATAGATATGATGTGCACAGATTAACAACTTCGTTGCCGGATTTACACAGTCTGTAATACGAATACAATTGTAAAATAAAAAGTATATTTTATATTACTTTGAATTACTTTTAACGTGGCAAAAATAACATACATTTTACTTTCTTACAAATAATTTGAATTACTTTTTTCTTGAAACGTAAGAATACTGCTTTTATTAAGAGAATTATTTTTACTTTTTTTGATGTAAATTTTTTTTCGTTTGAAAATAAATTGTACATTTGTTGCGAATTTAAAATCGTTTAAACGCTACAAAAGAAACAGAAAAAATAATTACATAAAAACATAAATTAGCGTTTCGCTTTACATTTTTCTGTGATAGAGATATGACCTTTTTTCATTGTCATAGGAAAGCGAAGTGGAAATGTCTGCGTTATAAGCGTAGACATTCCTTTTACTTATGACAATAGCCTTTGGTTGGGCTTCTATGGCAAGTAACAAGAAATGTTTTCACGTTTTTTATGCGCTTATGTGAACGATAAAGGCGGAAACCGAAAAGCCTGTAAGAGAGTAGGAATAATAAACTAATTTTTTTTACTAACAAATGAGAAAAGTAATTTTAATGGCAGTAGCTGTGTTGGTTGCACTGACTATTAGCAATTGCGGAAAAGAAACCGAAAAAGTAATTGAACGTGTAGAAGTGCAAAAAGGCAATCAAATTCTTTCAGGGAATGGTATGCCAACGACTTCGTTAGGAAGTGTAGGCGACTATTATCTAAACAAAACTACAATGGAACTCTATGGTCCTAAAACAACTGAAGGATGGGGAAATGCCATAGGTCTAAAAGGAGCTCAAGGGGAAAAGGGAAAAGATGGCTCTAATGGTAATAACGGCAAAGATGGAGCAACTATTCTATCTGGAATTACAGCTCCTACTACTTCACAAGGAAAAGTAGGTGATTGGTACATTGACACTCAAAACAAACATCTTTACGGACCTAAAACAGAAAGTGGTTGGGGCACAGGAATTAGCTTGATAGGCAGTAGCAGTGGTGCTACACAAAAAACTGATTTTTTAGTAAGTGACGATGGCACAACACTCTTGCAATGGAGAAATAAAAATTCTACAAGTATTGATATGACTACTATCCCTGAATTAGCTAATGTTAGCAAAATAGGAAACAGAGCTTTTTATGGTTGTGGAGATTTATCTTCAATTAAACTTACTGAAAAAATAACTATTATTGGACATTCAGCATTTGAAGATTGTAATATAGAAGAAATTCGCTTACCTAAAAATGTTATTTCAATTGGTTATAGTGTTTTTGAAGATACAAATATTAAAAATATTTACATAGAAGCTACTACTCCTCCCACGCTTCATGGAAAATATAACATTAATCCTTATTTGGGAAAGATAAATTTACAGAATGTGTATGTTCCTGCAAGTAGTTTAAACGCTTATAAGAATAATGTCCAGTGGAAATACATTACTGATATAACAGAGTATGACCCTAACACTCATCAGCAAGTAGTAAAAGGTACTAAATTAAAAGCGATACCCTAATTTTTTTTCATCAATAATAAAAACAAAACCGCAACACCTATCTATTGTAAGTGTCTCTTTTTTTTTATTTTTTCAAAAGTACAAAACTAAAATCTTTGCCTCTATATGAATTTACTAATAAAATATATTGTATAGGGGTGGAGAGAGTAAGCTCGCAAATGGCAGGAAGGGTTTGCTTTTGTAGTACTTGGCAAGCAAGCCAAAGTCCGAAAGCTGAAGCTGTGTAATACTCGCTACTCAGGGTTTTGTAGTGCAAGGTAGGGAGTCGCCAAGAACGATTTTCTGCTTCTCCAGTAAGTATCAAATCTATATTAGAGAGGGTAAGATGGTGGCGAGAAAGAAAGTCGTTTAGGGCTGTTTGTTGTTGCTCGGGGGTGAGTTCATTGTACAAAGCCACATCTACAAGTTCTCCATAGGTATTGGGGGTAGCCTCTGATGATAAAGCAAAAAAACTCGCTCCTTCCCCTTTTTGATCAAGTCCTACTAAATCATATAAATACAAAGTGTGCGGACTGTGTTCATCTACACCTCCTACCAAAGCAGTATTGATAGCGTCTTGCTCCATTTGCATTTTAGCATCTAACAAAGCCGATTCAAATGATACAGCCCCATTTACATAGGTAAAGTTTTCTCCTTTGCACTGCAACAAAAGAGCTATCTGCCCTGCAACAGTATTGTGGGTAGATTGTATAAAAGCCGTGGGAGTGAGGTGCTCCTCGTTATCATTGATAAGCGCTGTAAGGAATTTTTCAGAATCTTGCAGGCACCCCATACCCGTACCCACCAAAATAGCATCAGGGGTAGTGATATGTGCTTCTTTAAGAGCTTCAGTAGCAGTAGCTATAGCCATTTTTACGCCTTTAGCCATACGACGACTAGCATTAGGGGCAATATATTCTTTATAAGAAGGTTCTTGAGCGTAACACACTTCCTCTGGAGTAACCTTTATGGCTTCATCAAGGAAATGAGGTGTTAAGAAAGTAGGTTGAGCCGAGATACAGGCTATTCCATTGATATAAGACTTCATTCAATTAACAATTTACAATTAATAATTAACAATTTAGGAGTTAGAAATTAGAGATTAGGAATTAGTATTAGAGTTCGGCAAAACTTGTGATGCTTTTTTCACTCTCAAATACGATACCAGTCCTAACAACAGCACTATACCCACAGCATAATACACAAAAGCAGGGGTGATAATTTTATCGCCTGTGGCATAACTGTGCATACCTGTAAGGTAGAAATTCACGCCAAAATAAGTCATTAGAATACTGCTAAAGGCAACAATGCTCATAAAGTTGAACGCCCATCGTCCACGCCAATGGGGTATCAAGCGCAGGTGTATTACCAAGGCGTAAACCATAATGCTAATCAATGCCCAAGTTTCTTTGGGATCCCAGCCCCAATAACGTCCCCAACTTTCGTTTGCCCACATACCACCCAAAAAGTTGCCTATGGTGAGCATTACGAGTCCTACTGTAAGAGCTAATTCGTTTACAATAGTGAGTTCTTGTTGTATGAAGTTGATTTTATGAGCATTCTTGCGGGTAGTGACTATCATCAGTAGGAGGTTGATAACTCCTAAGAGCATTCCTAAGGCAAAAGGTCCATAACTACCTACAATCACGGCAACGTGTAGCATCAGCCAATAGCTATTGAGCACGGGTTGGAGAGTTCCAATAGCAGGATCCATCCAATTCCAGTGAGCGATCATCAGTATCATAGCGGTTACAAAAGCGGTAGCAGCAACCGTAAGAGGGGAACGTCGCGAAAAGAAAAGTCCTACCCCAATAGCCGACCAACCTACATATATCATACTCTCATAAGCATCACTAAAAGGTGCGTGACCTGAAAGGTACCAACGTACGGCAAGTCCCACAGTATGCAGAATAAAACAGAGCCACAGCAGGAGAATACCTATTTTAGTAAGTTTTCTAAAAATTTGTTTTGGCAGAAATATATGCCATAATATTACTATAAATAGCACTGTGCCAAGATACAAATACGCTTGAAAGAGTTGTTCAAAAATATTAATGCGGTTGTACCACAATTCAGTTTGTACTTTGGCAGGTGAAGGCAATACCTCAGCCGAGTAAAATTCTTGCTGTAGCTTGATATTGTTAAGCACCTTTTCAGCTTTGCTATAATCGTCTGTTTCAGTGGCTTGTTGTAGCAAAATAAGGTAAGCTGGCAGTGCATTTTTTACAAATTGTTTATACAGTGGGTCGGTGATTTGTAGGGTGTCGTTTACGTAATCTAAGTGCGAAATCCACTTATGATTAGGGTCATTAGGCACAGGGAAGACCTTAAAGATATCGCCTTGTAGTGCTCTGTTAAGTAAGCCAATACGTTGGTCTACTTCCTTAAAATCTTTTTGAAATTGGTTAGGAGTATTTGTATTGTAAATATCTTTCAATAAAGGGGCAAGCTTGTACTGCCCATTTGCATCAAAAAAATCTTTAGGGTTTACCCATTTGCTTCCTTCGGGAACTCCTAAAAAACGATGCAAACTGTCATTAGCTTTCTTCACATAGATAATGTCCGACTCATACCACGCTTGTGGACTGAGGAGCATAGAAAGCAAGACTTGATCGGAAGTAAGCCCTTTATAAGTATCGTGTTTACTAAGTTTGCGTAAGAGTTCTGAAGAGAAGGTATTCACGGGCTTAAAACGCCCATCATCTTGAATGAGCATTGCACCAAATTTTTCAGCGTGCGCTTTATCGGGTACTACCATAGGAGTTTGGGCAGTAGCCAAAGAGCCAAAACATAATGCCAAAACTATTGCAACCCTTTTGGCTTGTAGGTCTTTAAGTTGCTGATTGAGTTTCCTAAATCGGGATTTGCCTACAAACATAAACACTAGCAGACTACCGAATAGCAGTATATAACCTATGTAAGTGATGAGGGTACCCCAAAAGTCGTGGTTTACCGAGAGTATAGTACCTTGTTCATCGGGGTGAAAAGAAGATTGGAACAAGCGATAACCTTGATAATTGAGGATATGGTTCATCTCAATATCATAAGAAAAGGTCTCCCCTCCCCCACTCACGGTTACTTTGCTTTTAAAGGAAGCGTAACTATTCTCGGTACCAGGGTATTTTTCGGCTATAAAATCGTTGAGGGTAAGACTGAAAGGCAACTTCTCTTCACGTGCTCCATAGCTTAGATGAAACTGCAAGCCGTTCAAAGTGATTGTGGTAGGAGGGTGCTGTACGCCACGTTTGCCCATTACTGTTACTTCCTTGCGCTGATTACCTGAAACAACTTCCAATACTAAGACATTCATCTCCTTGCCTATGCGTTTAAACGATTTATACGTAATGCTAAAAGGTTTGCCTTTAAAATCGGACGACCACTGATAATGATTAGAGGTATGTGAAGAAAAAAGTACCTCTTTTTGTTTCTTTTTGCGCAAGGGAGCTCCTTGATAAGTGCCGTCTACCATTGCAGTGATATAAGTGCGATCGGAGAGGTAAGTATTTGTAGTTTCTCCTTCGCGTAGAGAAATCATACCTTCATCACCAAAGTAGCGCGTAACCCCAGACCCTACGATGATAAACACCCACGAGAGGTGCAACACCAGCACTGCCCAATTCTCTCTTTTGAGCAATCGATAGCGGGAGATATTCCCTATAAAATTTACCACAAAAAGCCCCATTATCGCCTCAAACCACCAAGTGTTATACACCCAAATGCGAGCGGTATCGGTATCGTAGTCGTTTTCTACGAAAGTACCCACTGCCATAGCTATAGCAAAAGCAATGAAAAGGATTGCCATCAGCTTGGTGGAATAGAGGAAAGAGATGAATCTGCGTACTATCATAATTGGGGGCAAAGGTAGTGAGTAATTAACAAATTAGCAAATTCTTCAATTAACTAATGAAGAGAGCTGAAAATTCGGAAGAAAACAAAAAGGTTCGGAAGATGTTTTTTAGTCCAAAATTAAAAAATAGCTTCTGGAGGAATATAGTTAGCTTATACAAAGCTTATAGGAAGCTTGAACGAATCTTGGACGATTGGTATACAATAGCTATATAAAGAGTTGAGAATTAATAGTTAAGAATTAAGAGAAAAAAGAGTTTTGAGCGAAGGTAAAGTGATAAAAAACGAAAGGAACTACCTAAAAAGGCAGTTCCTTAATTGTATAACTATAAAATTACTTATTTACAATTGATAAGCTGTTTGAGTGCACTCATTTCTTTATATTTCTCACGGGCTTCTCCAGCAGGATAACCAAAGTAAGTTTGTCCGCCCTCCAACGATTTAGAAATACCGCTTTGAGCTAAAATCACCGCTTTTTCACCTATGGTGATACCGCTGGTCATTCCTACTTGTCCCCAAATAGTAACTTCGTTTTCTATCACTACACAACCAGCAATCCCTGTTTGTGAAGCAATGAGACACTTCTCTCCTACTACCGTATCGTGACCTATATGCACTTGATTATCTATCTTTGTTCCTTTTTTGATAGTGGTATCACCTGTTACTCCTCTATCAATGGTACAAAGAGCACCTAAATCAACATTATCTTCAATTACTACACGACCTCCAGACTTGAGTTTATCAAAACCTTCGGGGCGTTTTTTGTAATAAAAAGCATCTGCTCCGAGCACTGTACCGGCGTGAATAGTTACATTATCACCTATCACACAATCGTCGTAGATACTCACATTAGAATGAATACGACAGTTGTTGCCTATTACTACATTGTTACCCAAAAAAGTACCTGGTTGCACTACTGTGTTTTCACCTATACGAGCTGAAGGGGCTATAAGTGCAGTTGCTTTTTGAAAAGGTTTAAAAAAGTCGGTGAGTTTATTAAAATCGCGAAAAGGGTCACCGGATATTAAAAGGGCTTTCCCTTCAGGGCATTCTACTTCTTTGTTGATAAGTACAATAGTAGCCTTAGAATGCAAAGCCTTCTCGTAATACTTAGGATGGTCTACAAAGACTATATCTCCTGCTTGTACCACGTGAATTTCGTTCATTCCAAGTACGGGAAAATCTTCTGCACCTACGTATTTCGCATTGATGATAGTAGCTATTTGCTTAAGGGTATAAGGCTGTGAGAAACGCATAATTAGTCTTTCATTCTTTCGACGTAAGTACCTTTTTCAGTTTCTACCTTAATGCGGTCACCTTCGTTGATAAAAAGAGGTACATTCACAATAGCTCCTGTTTCGACAGTAGCAGGTTTGGTAGCATTAGTAGCTGTATTACCTTTTACTCCTGGTTCTACGTGTGTAACAGTAAGGATAACGTTAGCAGGCATTTCAACTGAAAGAGGAGTCTCGTCTTCGGCATTGAAGATTACCATCACGGTTTCACCTTCTTTAAGTAAATCGGGGTAATCGAGCATATCTTTACGAATATGCACTTGGTTGAAGTCGTCGTTGTTCATAAATACGAACTCATCGCCTTCGGCATACAAATATTGGAAAGAACGAGTTTCGACACGTACATCTTCAATTTTGTGACCAGCAGAGAAAGTGTTGTCAAGAATTTTACCTGTGGTAACACTTTTGAGTTTAGTACGTACAAAAGCAGGCCCTTTACCTGGTTTTACGTGTAGAAATTCAATAATTTTGTAGATATCGTGATTGAAGCGAATGCACAATCCTTTTTTAATGTCTGCGGTTGTTGCCATTTATTCTATTTTAAGTTATTTGTTTTTAGTTTTAAGTTCTTACTCTTTTATTAATTCACCGTGATAGCCTTTCATAATACCGTGCTGTGAGCGACGCACGAATTGCAATATCTCATCGCGTTCTACGGTGGCTTCCATTTCAGCTTCTATATAATCCAAAGCGTGAGAAGTACTAAGCTTCTTTTGGAAAAGTACACGGTAAATATCTTGTATCTCACGTATTTTCTCAGTAGTAAATCCACGACGATGTAACCCTATAGAATTCACTCCTACATAAGAGAGAGGGTTTCGAGCAGCCTTTACATAAGGAGGAACATCTTTGCCTACAAGTGAACCGCCAGTTACAAAAGCATAACTCCCTATAGAGCAAAACTGATAGACAGCCGTCATACCAGCCATCACAGCACAATCACCAACAGTTACGTGCCCTGCAAGAGTAGTACCGTTAGAGAAAATACAGTTGTCCCCCACAATACAATCGTGAGCGATATGAGAGTAAGCCATTATCAAGCAATTGTTGCCTACTACAGTTCTCATACGGTCGACGGTACCTTTATTGATGGTTACACATTCTCTGATAGTAGTATTATTGCCTATGTGAGTAGTGGTTTCTTCACCTTTATACTTGAGATCTTGTGGAATAGCTGAAATTACAGCTCCAGGAAAAATTTTGCAGTTCTTCCCTATACGCGCTCCCTCCATAATGGTTACGTTAGGTCCTATCCAAGTACCCTCACCTATTTCTACATTTTTACTGATAGTAGTAAAAGGCTCTATCACTACATTTTTAGCGATTTTGGCATCGGGGTGGACATAAGCCAAAGGTTGAATCATATACTTTTATTTTACTTTAACAATTTGAGCCATTAGCTCAGCTTCAGTAGCCAACTTTCCGTTCACATAAGCGTAAGCTTGCATATGGCAAATACCACGGCGAATAGGCGTTAGCAATTCTAACTTGAATATAAGGGTATCCCCTGGCACTACTTGTACCTTGAACTTCACATTGTCTATTTTCATAAAGTAAGTGAGATAATTTTCAGGGTCAGGAACAGTACTAAGTATTAATACTCCTCCTGTTTGTGCCATTGCTTCTATTTGGAGCACTCCAGGCATCACAGGAGCTCCTGGGAAGTGCCCTACGAAGAAAGGTTCATCCATTGTTACATTCTTTAAACCTACGACGTGTTTATCGGAAAGTTCAAAGATTTTATCTACCAACAAGAATGGCGGACGGTGAGGTAACAACTTCATTATATCAACAGTATTGAGTAACGGCGGTTGATTGATATCTATAGAAGGAACGTTGTTACGACGTTCATTTTTTATAATCTTAGAAAGTTTTTTAGCAAATTGGGTATTGGTGAAGTGTCCAGGTTTAGTAGCAATTACTTTACCACGAATGCGTGTACCTACCAATGCCAAATCCCCTATTACATCCAATAGTTTATGACGAGCAGCTTCGTTAGGGTAATGCAAAGTAAGATTATCAAGCACTCCGTTAGGTTTCACTGAAATATTATCTTTGTTGAAAATCTTTTTAAGTTTCTGCATCGTACTATCAGAAATTTCTTTATCTACATATACGATAGCATTATTCAAATCTCCTCCTTTAATCAAACCGTGATCGAGTAAAGCCTCGAGCTCGTGCAAGAAACTAAAAGTACGAGCATCAGCTATTTCGGTTTTAAATTCGGAAAGTTTATTGAGGTAAGCATTTTGAGTGCCCAAAATCTTAGTACCAAAATCTACCATTGTAGTCACTTGGTATTCCTCGGCAGGAATGAGAGTAATCTCACTACCTGTTTCATCATTTACGTAGGTAATTACTTGTTTTACTATATATTCATCACGCTCTGCATCTTGAGGAGTGATACCCGCTTTTTCAATAGCTTCTACAAAATATTTAGAGGAACCATCCATAATGGGAGGTTCAGAGGAGTTGAGCTCAATAATCACATTATCCAAATCCATACCGACGAGCGCTGCTAAGATGTGCTCACAGGTTTGGATTTTTACCCCTTTTTTCTCTAAAACAGTGCCACGTTCTGTACTTGCTACATAGGTAGCATCAGCTTCGACAACGGGGTTTCCTTCTAAATCGGTACGTACAAAGGTAAAACCATTGCCTACTGGTGCAGGTTTGAGCACCATTTTTACTTGTTTACCAGTATGTAACCCAATACCTTCTAAGGTAATTTCTTTGGATAAAGTATTTTGCTTTACCATAGTGTATTTATTTTAATTTTTTTTCTAATTCTTCTAAGCGTTTAAGCAAGTTAGGTAATTTTCTAAAAATGACATAAGCTTTGTTGTATTCAGCGTGCCCCAAAGCGGGAGAGCCTTGTATCGCTTCATCGTCTTTAAGGTTGCGACCTACCCCTGTTTGGGCTTGTATTTTCACGCGATTACCTATTATTAAGTGACCTACGATTCCCACTTGACCACCTATCATACAATTTTCGCCTACTTTAGTTGAGCCAGCAATACCAGTTTGGGCAGCAATCACTGTATTTTTACCTATTTCTACATTGTGGGCAATATGTATTTGGTTATCTAACTTTACTCCCTTACGAATGATAGTAGAGCCTAAAGTTGCACGATCTATAGCTGTTTCTGCACCTATATCTACAGAATCTTCAATCACGACATTTCCTATCTGTGGTACTCTGCTAAACTCTCCTTTTTCATTTGGCTGGAAGCCAAATCCGTCAGCACCTAATACTACTCCACTGTGGAGCATACAATCTTTGCCTATAACAGTTTCGGAATATATTTTACAGCCTGCAAAAATAGTAGTGCCCTCACCTACTGATGAGTTATCACCTATGTAAGTGTTAGGATAGATTTTCACATTATCGCCTATCACTACATTTTCGCCTATGTAAACAAAAGCCCCTACATATACATTTTTCCCTATTTTAGCTGATGAAGATACAAAAGAAGGTTGTTCTATACCTACTTTATTCATCTTCACTTGATTGTAGAACTCTAAGAGTTTAGTAAAAGCGGCATAAGCATCGTCTACTCTCACTAAGGTTGCTGATATTTTATCTTCAGCCTCAAAGTCCTTATTGACAATCACTATGGATGCCTGAGTAGTATAGATAAAATGTTTGTATTTAGGGTTTGCCAAAAAAGATATACTCCCTTCACTTCCCTCTTCAATTTTTGAAAGTTTATAGACTTCAATTTGGGGATTTCCTTCTACTTCACCGCCGAGTACATTGGCTATTTGTAATGCTGTAAATTTCATTTAATTAGTTTATAATCAAAACGATATAAAGCAATATTTATATGTTTTTGTCTTAAAAAAGGTTGTTTTTCGCAACAAAAATATAAAAATTATTTCATATAGCACTCTTTTTGCTATTTTTTTTCTCTATTGGTAATTTTACTCCCTCCTTTTCTACCTTACTTTGGATAGCAAATATAGTATCGTTCAGTTACTTGTGAAAGAGGTTCTAAATTGATAGCTTCAGAGGTTTTAGTAAGATCTACTACTCTTCCATTTTTGGTAAGAATCTTAATTATTTCCTTTCCTGGATTATACGCTCTGTTAGTCATCACTCCTGTAAAGACAAAGTACTTCATATCTTTTTCGCCTACTCCTTTGGCAATTGATAGTTTCTGCAGTCTCTTTATCTTCTGTTCTTCAAAATCGTTCAATCTGACTTTTATTTTTAGCAAATCGCGGTTGAGCAACATTTTGCTGAGTTTAGAAAGGACTACATCAGGGTGGAACTGCCATTCTTTCATTGCTGAAATGATATCTGTATCATCTAAACGTGCAAACATCTCAAGCACTTCTTGTGAAAAATTATCTTTGGATATCTTGTTTTTCACAAAGAAAGCTAAAGCGGTGGACATAGTCAGTTCTTGCCCTTGTTGCACCAACTCTTTGGCGCGTTTGAGCAACCTGATGAGTATCTGCTCGGCTACTACGCTAGTTTTGTGCAGATACACTTGCCAATACATCAAGCGGCGGGCTATTAGGAATTTCTCTACTGAGTACAAGCCTTTTTCTTCGACTACTAATTCGTCGTTGCGTACATTAAGCATTGAGATAAGGCGTTCAGAATTGATATTCCCTTCGGCGACTCCTGTGTAAAAACTATCGCGTTTTAAGTAATCGGCTCTGTCCATATCTAACTGACCAGAGATAAGTTGATGCATAAACTTACGAGGATAAGTACCTTGAAATATTGCTATAGCGGTATCTAATTTGCCATTGAATACCTTGTTAAGCTCTTGCATAAAGCGCAGCGAGATTTCCTCGTGAGAAATACCTTCGACAATGCTGTGTTCCATAGCGTGAGAAAAAGGCCCGTGACCTATGTCGTGCAACAATATGGCAATATAGAGTCCTTCAGCCTCTTTTTCAGAGATTTGTATTCCCTTGAAACGGAGCATCTCTACTGTTTTCTGCATCAAGAACACACACCCCAATACGTGCTCAAAACGAGTGTGTTTAGCCCCAGGGAACACCAAATACGAAAGTCCCATTTGGTTAATGCGCCTGAGTCGCTGGAAATAGGGGTGCTCAATAATGTCGAACGCCAAGGTACTGGGGATATGGATAAACCCATAAATAGGGTCGTTGATAATTTTTAGCTTATTTCTTGAGCGCATTGAACTGTTTGTTTTTTAACCACTCGGCAGTAGCTTGATAAGTACCAATACAAGCATCTGCTTGTTCTTTATTCACATTGTTTTCTTTTATTTGTTCATAAAACAACGGATACTCTTGTGAGGGTTGTTCGGTTTCTTTGCGCAAACTGTATTGAGTGGTTTTTCTCAAAGGTGATATAATAGTGAGTTTGTCAGGGGTTAAGTAACCTAAATCCTGATAAGTAGCAATATAAGCACGCGGTTGATAGCCTTCTTTTAGCACATCCTGTCCTATGAACTTAGAGGTATAATTGAAATTTAGCAAACCAAAAACGGTAGGCATCACATCTATTTGTGATATCATTGTATCTACTTTTTTAGGAGTGATAAAATCAGCAACAATAAAACAAGGAATGCGATAACCATCTAAAGGTAATTCGGTACTACCTGCACTCGATGCACAGTGATCGGCTACAATCACAAAAAGAGTATTTTTGTACCAATCTTGTTGTTTTGCCATCTCAAAGAATCGTTTGAGCGCATAATCGGTATATTTTACTCCACCTGCACGTCGTTTCTCAGTAGGAGGAATATCAATTTTACCTTCAGGATAAGTAAAAGGGCGGTGATTACTTACTGTCATCCAGTGATTGAAAAACGGTTTGCCAGCTTTAGCTTGTTCATTCATCACCTTTATAGCTTTGTTTGCCATATCTTCATCGCAAACACCCCATATATTGGAAAAAGTTACTTCTTCTGGAGTAAAGCTCTTGTTATCTATAATATCGTAACCATTACCAGTAAAGAAATCCTTCATATTATCAAAATAACTATCACCTCCATAGAGATATTTCACATCATAACCTTTACTTTTGAACACGCTACCTGTGGTAAACTTATCTTTATTGTCTTTGCGCTTCACCACGCTTTCCCCTGGAGTAGGTGGTATGCAAAGAGTTAGGGCTTCCAGACCACGTACTGTACGGTTACCTGTAGCATACAAATTAGTAAAAAATAAGCTGTTATTAGCTAAGCTATCCAAGAAAGGTGTACGATTATCGGCATTGCCATACATTGTAAGGTATTCTGCCGAAAGACTCTCTACTGAAATGAGGAGCACATTGCGGTGTACTTCGGTAGTATCGCCTACAATTTTTCGTTCGAGGGCAGGTGCATTGAGTTGCTTGAGCACAATGCCTTCAGCCTCTTTTTCTGGCAAGGTAGGATAAAACTGAAAGAAATCTAACTCACTATGGGTAAAAGCGTAATAAAACTTGTAAACACCATTGCTTTGTATTTCTTGAGCAAAAGTATTTTCGGCAGTCATAGCATCAAGCTGGGGTAATCTCCACATTCCTATAAGCACTAACAGCAAATAGGGCACTACTATAACCGTTTTTTCAAAGAGGGTGGGTATTGTTTTTAGCGCACTCTTAGTCTTGAGAAATAAATATATAGTAATTACCAATACTACTACAAAAACCCCTGAAAATAAGGGTACTACGGGGTAACTCTCCATTATATTACCTATCACTTCATTGGTATAAATAAGGTAATCTACTGCAATAAAGTTATAACGAATCCCAAACTCATTCCAAAAGAAATATTCGCTTACTGCATTCATCACTATGGCAAATACATAGATAGCCAATGTAATAAAATACAGTGCATTGCGCAGTTGGGCTCTGTACTTAGGCAAAAAGAGTAATAAGGCAAAACATAGCGTTTTAAAGCCGAAAAAAGCTAATGCGATTTCGGGAATCACGCCCCCATATTGTGCAAATATATTGTTAGGATAAAACTGTATATAGAGTAGTATGAGGATAAATGCTCCTAAAATAATGCTTCCGTAAGGTTTTTTGTACTTTACATTGGCGATAAAGAGGAAATAAAGCATTAAAATACTACTTGCCAATACTATCACAAAAGCATCGGATAGTAAGCCTATGAAAAGCATCTTAAACACACTCCACACCGAAAATGTGGTAGTAGTGATAGGGTGCACCATAAAAACGATGCGCATCACAAATGATACGATAAGGTATAAGGCAGCTATATAAGTAAAAGGCTTTATTCTTTCTAAAATGGACTTCATAAATAGTTTTTTTTGAATGATAAACATTGTGATTTCTCTCTTAAAAAAAGAAACGCCTTAAAAAGACTCATAAGGCGTTTCATTTTAAAAATGAAAATTTCTTTATTTATTGATTTGTGTTAAGCATAATTGGCATTGCTAACATTAGCACTTTCTCTCCCTCATCAAGTCCATCAACAGGCGTGATAAGTCCGGCGCGGTTTGGCAACGACATTTCTATCAAGATTTCATCGGAATCTAAGTTATTAATCATCTCTTTCAAGAACTTAGAGTTGAAGCCTATTTCTAAATCGTCTCCCTGATAGTTGCAAGTGAAACGTTCCTCACCTTTGTTGCTATAATCTACGTCCTCAGCTGAAATTACCAAGCTAGAACCAGCTATTTTCAAGCGCACTTGGTGGGTAGTTTTATTTGAAAACAACGACAAACGGTTAATAGAACTATAGAATTGCGAACGATTTAAGATAAGTTTGTTAGGATTTTCTTTAGGAATTACCGCATCGTAGTTAGGATATTTACCATCTATAAGGCGGCAGATAAATTCCATATCGTCAAAAGAGAATTTTGCATTGCTCTCGTTGTATTCTATTGTTACTTCTGTTTCGCTACCTGCTAAAATACCTTTGAGAATGTTCAACGGTTTTTTAGGCATAATGAAATCAGCAGCTTCATTAGCTTTGATGTCTAAGCGTTCGTATTTCACTAATTTATGAGCATCAGTACCTACAAAGGTGAGTCCGTTTTCACTGAATTGGAATAAAATACCGCTCATTGTAGGACGTAAATCGTCATTTCCTGCTGCGAAGATAGTCTTTTGCACGGCAGTTGCTAATACATCGCCTATCATCGTTACTTTGCTCGCTTCAGGCAAGGCTACAGGACGAGGGAACTCCTCTCCATCTAAATAAGCTAAGGTATAATTACCGGTAGTAGAGCTAATTTCTATTACATTATTCTCTTTTACCAAAAAGGTAAGGGGTTGTTCTGAAAAGGTTTTAAGAATATCTGTCAATAATTTAGCTGATACTGCTATGCTCCCTTCTGAATCTGATTCTACTTCCAAAGTACCTCTTACAGTAGTTTCCAAATCGGAAGCAGAGATAGTTAAAGAATTGGTAGACAGTTCAAACAAAAAGTTATCGAGTATAGGCATTGTATTGTTGTTATTGATTACACCGCCAAATACTTGTAACTTCTTTAATAAGTAAGAACTTGATACTATAAACTTCATATTTTTATATATTTTAAATGACAAAACTTACCCCTTTGCGGAGTAATAATGGCAAAAGTAGAAAGAATATTTGTTACTACCAAATTTTTTTAGATATTTTTTAATTTTAATGTGAGTTCGACATAAGAGATAGTATGACTTACGCTACAGAAATTCTTAGCACAACAAGCAATTACAGATAGGTAGTTTCGCTGTTTTTTTAATCTCCCACGAATTCCAAAAAATAGAAACTTTACCGACGATAGAAAAACGAATCTATAAACAACAAAGAAAGACAGTTTTTGTTTGAAGCAATCTTATACTTAGCTTATACGAATCTTATAGGAAGAACGAACAATGAGTAGGTCTACAGTGGCTCTACAGTGGCTCTACAACGAACAAAAGACGAACAAAAGACGAACAATGAACGGTGCGAGCCGTACGGGCAGATAATGAAAAGACGAACAAAAGACGAACAATGAACGAACAATGAACGAACAAAAGACGAACAAAAGACGAACAATGAACGAACAATGAACGAACAAAAGACGAACAATGAACGAACAAAAGACGAACAATGAACGAACAAAAGACGAACAATGAACGAACAAAAGACGAAGGAATGTTAAAGAGAAGAGGAAGATAAGATAGCGTTAATAGCTTTTTAAAAATAAAAAATAATATATTTTGTTTATTTCTATTTGTAATTAAAAAAAACTTTGTATTTTTGTGCCATTATTTTAAACATAAAATTATGGAGAAATTTGGTGATATCATCAATGTAAATACACCTGTGCTCATTTGTTTTTATTCTGAAGGTATTGAAGTTTCACTACATATGAATGCTGTATTACGCGAAGTAGTTACTATTTTGAAAGATAGAGTAAAGGTTGTGAAAGTAGACATTAACAAGAATAAAGAATTAAGTAAGGCATTGAAGATAAGTGCCTTGCCTACTGTTATTATCTTTAATAATATGAATCTTATTTGGCGAGGAGAAGGCTTTCAAGACAGTGAAGTTTTACTAATGGAACTTAACAAATTTCTGTAATTAATGATTAAAGGTCAATAATTAATGGTTAGTTCTAATTCCTAATTTCCAGCATAATGAGGAATTAGTAATCCCACCACTAAATCATAACTATTGATGCCTTGTGATTGTTTGTTTGCTTTCAAGAACGCATCGTAGCTTGCTTTAAAAACAGGCTCAGCTTTGTTCTCATATTGTTGCCAAAACAAACGCACTTCTTTATAGTTTTCAAAGATACCTTTGTGAATTTGAGAGTGAAGGCTTTCATATTCAGTAGGGGCTACTTGAGCTACTTCATTGAGAAAATAGCGCAAGGCAAAGAGTTCTGCACTGTATTTAAAATAAGGATTATCAGTTTTTAGAGCTGCCAAATACCCTAAATAATTTGCTTCTTCTTCGGCAGCATACCCCATTTGATGTGCTATCTCGTGGCAAACAGTAATAGGCACACTATAACCTATCATCTTTCTGTTTACTTGGGCTTCATTAGTAAACGGATTCAAATACCCACTATATCCCATATAGGTAAGCAATTTACTGTAAAGAGAAGGTTTGACGCTTTTCATTGCTTTAAAGTCTGTAACACCTTGTTTCTCCAAAGGATAGCCGTTATAAGCAATGCGATATATTTCTTTTTGTGAAAGCCAAAAGTCTACTTTAGTAGTATCATTGGTTGCTAATCGAGAATGGATTGTGTTGGCTCTGTCAATACACATTTGTGTAGCTTTCAGCAGTTGGGCTTGGGTATATTCTTTAGAAATGTGCAAAGATTCCGATAAAGGTACCCTAAAATAGTTGAACCCCCAGAGGAAGAAAAAGGCAAAGACAATACGTACTATTTTTGAAAATATTTTATCTAAGATTTTTAAGGGGGTTTGCCATAACTTTTTGAAGTGTTTTACTACGATTAAAAATATACCTATAATGAACAACGTGTATAGAATATCAGCCATAGAAAAAGGTATCCACCCGAATAAAAAGTGCAACACTTTAGCTATATACGGGTAGATACCTTTACTATAAATATGTTCTGTAACGGTAGGGAAGGTACGAAAAACAAGCCAAATAACTATGTAAATAGCAAAAACACTATATTTCCATACTTGTTTCCTTTCCATTATTTCTTATCGTCTTTACCTTCCAAGTCTCTCTCAAATTGCTTTACTTCTTTGAGTTGCTCTATAATCTTATCAATAGTTTCTTTTTTGTCTATTTCAATAGGGATTTCCACTTTAGTATATTCCCAACGAATTACTAAATTTACTTTTTCATTAGAAATGTTCTCAAATGAGAACTCTAAAGCTTCTTGTAAATCTTTGGTTTGAGTAACAGGCACTGTAAATTCAATTGCATTCTCATTAGGGTCATAGCTATAAGCTCCCCACGCATCGGCATCGTAATTTAGAACTACCGTCCACTGGTGAGCTTCAGGAGTTACAAAAATAGCATAATCGCCCTTCTTTACCGATTTACCTCCAAATTTCACAGGCTGGAGAAAACTAATACTCGTAGCTTGATTAGCTCCTAAACGCCAAATCTTCCCATAAGGGACTAATTCGCCAAATATTTTACGACCTCGTACACTTGGGCGACCGTAATCTACTGTAATTTGACTCACAGAAAACTGTTGTGTGATTACCTGACGCGGACTTGCCATAGGGTAGCTAAAGTTCTGTGCATAAGACACAAGACTTATCAAAAAAACTACTATAAGGATTAGTTTCTTCATATTATTCGAAGTTTAGATTTAATAAGAAACCACGGCTCTTTAAACCATTAAGGTTACTTGTCCAAGGGCTATTGGGATTATTATCGGGTATCAACTCATTATTAACTGAAAATAGGGCTCTCAGAGAAGGAGAGACTCTAAAATAAGGAGTGTAGAAGTCAATACCTAAACCTAATTCATAGAAGAAAACATTCCTTGTAGCACGGAAAGTCTTTTCGGAGTTATCAACATTTAAATTCGCATTACTACTCAAGTTAAACACCATCGAAGCTCCTGCCGTTACGTAGGGTTTTACGTTATACCAGCGCTTAGCACTATACTTTAGCAATAATGGAATATAAATATATGTAGAAGGAACATCACGCATCGAATCTCTCGAATCAGAGAATCCAGGGAAGATAAGAATACGCTTGTTGTACACCAAACCTGGCTCAATTCGCAAATCGAGACGTTTCACTAAGCGCACAGAGCCTGTAAGACCTACGTTGAAACCTAATTTACGGTCAGTTTGTATTTCTCGCAGATTAGCTGTGCGATAATTTAAGTCGCGGTAATCTATTTTGAAGTCAAACACATTGGTACCAAAATAGTATCCCCATTGAAAACGTTTGTCATCAAAATGTTCTAAGTTCATAATAGGCTCTTTGATTTGCCCATACAAATTCAATGCTCCTAAAAATAAGAACAACCCTATAAGACTCTTTTTTAATATTTTCTTATTCATTTTTTATTGTTAAAGTTCTATTTATTAGCTATGTAAATGGTAACTACTCCACCTAAGGTTTTAGGATAATATTCAGTTTTCTGATAACCTACCTTATCTAATATCTCTTGAAACTTCTTCCCATAAGGAAAATGGATAGCCGAATCAGATAAGTACCTATAAGCCGACCTGTCTTTAGAAAAGAGTTTGCCAATGAGGGGCATCATATAATTTGTATATAGATGATACCCTTGTTTGAAAGGGAACTTTTTAGGTACAGAAGTCTCTAATACCACCAAGCGCCCCTTTAATTTCAGCACTCTGAGAATTTCACTTAGTCCCTTTTCTAAATCTTCAAAGTTGCGTACTCCAAAACCTACCGTTACAGCATCGAAAGTAGCATCAGCAAAAGGTAGTTGCTCACTGTCTCCGTGTACTAAATTAATGCGGTCAGTAAGTTTTTTTTTAGCTATCTTTTCGCGTCCTACTTCCAACATTCCCTCTGAGATATCTAATCCTGTAATTCTCACATTTGGAATAGTAGTAAGAGCAATTGCTAAATCGGCTGTGCCTGTAGCTACATCAAGCACCGTAGTAGGGTGTATCTCTGCCACTTTTTGTACTACAAATTTACGCCATTTTACATCTGAGCCCCACGAAATCAAACGGTTCAAACCATCATAAGTATCTGAGATAGTGTTAAACATTTGGGTAACTTGTTCTTTTTTACCCTGTGCTGAATCTTGATAGGGCGTAACAGTGTTCTTAGGCATATAGTGCTTAATTTTTTGCAAAGATAGAAATTAATTTTCAATTGACAATATTTTTGTCTCTTATTCACATACCGCCAATTCCAGAACCCTAGCTTTACCTCTTACCTATTTAAATGCCTTTGTATTATTCTTAATAATCGCTTCTTTCTCGGCTTCTGGAATAGAGTATTTATGACCATAAGCAGCTCCTTCCCAATCGCCATAAGAATAGTTAGGGAGCACAATAAAACGCTTTCCAAACTCTGTTTTGTTCTTATGTACTGCTTCTGAACGTTCTTTGGGAGTACCACCATCGAAATCTTTGGAAAAGTCGGAAAGGTTGTCGCCCATCAAGAGCACGATGTCGTAGTCTTTTGCAATTTGTAATCGACGGTTTTCTTTGCTCTTCTCAGCAGAACGCAAGATAAGTCGATTGTCTGAAGGCAAAGGAAAATTGTACTTGCGCAAGTTCTTGGTCGTACCTTCACGTTCGTTGTCACGACGATTAGTCACATAGAAAATAGCTACTCCCTTGCTATCGGCGTATTTAAAAAATTCCAATGCACCTGCCAAAGGCTCTGCCTCGCCTAAAACTGTCCATTCTTCCCACGCTTTTTGTGAATAGCTGATGCCCTGTTTCGCACAATAGGCTTCAAAGGGCGAATTGTCCAAAAAGGTTTCATCTATATCGGTAACAATTGCCAGCGGTTTATCGCCCTTTTTAGCGAGGGCTTCGTCCAATCGCAATTGTGCCACGTTGAAGGCTTGCAAACACAAAGCTTCGTATTCAGCAGCGTTTTGCTGAAAGTAAGACGACCACAATTTGCCGTTGGCAATGAGGGCACTTTCTTGCGTAGTAGTTTGCGTTGTGGTAATGTTTTTAGTAGCACAGCAACTGCCGAGCAGTAAAGCTACTACTCCAATGAGTAAATAATTCTTTTTCATTTCTATTTAATTTGTTGATTTGTCAATTTGCTAATTTTCCAAATTTGCTAATTATCTTGTCTACTATTATCTGCGCAAGCTTTTCTTTACTTTCTAAAGTCCAGCCTGCAATATGAGGAGTGAGAATCACATTATCCGCTTCCAATAGGTATTTAAACGATTTGGGCATTTGTTCGTCGCTAAAGAAGTCTTCAAACGATGCCTTTTCATATTCTAACACGTCTAAACCTGCCCCTAATACTTTCCCGCTTTGCAAGGCGCGTACCAAATCATCGGTAAATACGCTCTTCCCACGTGCAGTATTTAAGAGCCAAAAACTCTTAGCAAAACTATTGATAAACACTTCATTTACCATACCTATAGTTTGTGGAGTTTGTGGTGTATGCAAGCTCACTACATCTGCCTGACGGAAAAAGTCTACTAAGGTTACTTGCTTGGCATTCTCATCACCTTTATCGGGAAGTATATCGTAGCAAATCACACTACAGTCAAAACCGCGCAATTTCTTAGCAAAACTCTTTCCCATATTTCCGTAGCCTATGATGCCTACCGTCTTGCCATCGAGCTCCCAACCTCTGTTCTCCTCTCGCAACCATTTGCCGTTTTTAATTTCGTTATTAGCTTTCTTAAACTTGTTCAGCAATGCCAGAAGCATACCGAGTGCGTGTTCGCCTACTGCATTTCTATTGCCTTCAGGGGCTGCGATGAGTGTTATGCCTTTACTTTCGGCATAAGCTACGTCTATATTTTCAAGCCCTGCACCTACTCTGCCTATGAATTTCAATCGAGTAGCCTTGTCTAAAAATGTCCTATCTATGGTAAAACGACTGCGGATAATAATTCCTTCGTAATCAGCCATTTTAGCCTCAATAGACTCTTTAGAGCTTGTATAGTCTTCGTAATTTTCAAAACCCTGTGCTTCGAGTTGTGAAAGCATCAAGGGGTGGTTTCTGTCTATATGTAATATCTTCATTATTAATTAATTAATTAATTTATTTATTTTTTTCTTATTGAGCTAACTGAGTACCTTCTTCAATCATTTGCATTTCTAAAAAGATTAGAAGGTATACCATCAATTATTTCATCCCAAAGTCCTAATACTTTCCAAACCTCCGTTTGCTTCTCTACTAATTGCTTTTCAGCCTGAGAAAGATTGTCTAATTGAGCTACCTATGCTAGTTTTTATCTAACGAGAACAATGAGAATTTATTTCATAATAGGAGGAATTATCTCTCTATTTTTAAAATCATCATAATTAAATCTAATCCTCTCTGCAAGAACAGATAATTCATCATAATTTAAATTGAGTTCGCTCCCTTCTAAATAAAAACTTCTCGGATAATCAATATAAGAAGCAAAAAACATTACAGTTAATACTTTCTTACCATCAATTTCGTACAAAATATAATCCCATTTTTTTACATATATTTCTTTGATTTCTCCCATAATGTTTTAATATATATCTTTTATAGTATAATCAATATCTTTCACCATTCCTTCTGTTTTAATAATAGTTTCTAATTTTCCATTGGGTAACTTTCCTCCTGGCAACCATAAGTCATTAGTTCCAAATTCATTTCCACTTGGAACTTCTACTTTATATCTATCAGAAATTTTAAAATCAATCCTTACTAATCCTCCTTCTTGTAGTTGAGTTGGCGGAATTCCTAACTTACACTTTAAATTGATCTTTAAAAAAATCCATATCTTTGATTATATCAATACTTATATAAACTCATCATTTGATAAGCTCATATCAAAGTTATA